>JAIXZK010000312.1 GCA_027489695.1 Sphingomonadales bacterium | reverse complement strand
TGGCGACGGGCACGCCGAGGCCGGCGATGAACGCCTTGGCGCCGCCCTTGATGATCACATCGACGCTGGCGGTGAGCGTTTCCGGCTGGGCGGTAAGCAGATCGACGCCGAACGGCTTGTCGGTCAGGTCCTTCACCCGCGCCATCTGATCGGCAATGAACTTCGGCGGCAGCCCGGCCATGCCGAGCGACCCGAAGCCGCCGGCGGCACTGACCGCCGCGCAGACCTCGGCATAGGAAACGCCGCCCATGCCGGCGAGGAGAACGGGATGCTCGACACCGAGCATGGTGCAGATGGACGTATGGATGGTCATTCTTGATTCCTGTCTTACTTCCCCTCTCCCCTTGAGGGAGAGGGGTGGCGCGAAGCGCCGGGGTGAGGGTGAGTCTGCAAGGCAGCCATCACCGCCCGATACACATCCTGCGGCCGGTCAAGCACCTCTTCATTGCGGAAGCGCAGTACGGTCAGGCCTTTCGCTGCGAGCCACTGTGTGCGGTGTTCGTCGTAGTCCGCCTGATACGCATGACCCTTGCCGTCCAGCTCGACCACCAACCCCGCCTCGGCGCAGTAGAAATCGACGATGAACGGCCCGACCGGCTGCTGGCGCCGGAAGCGGACGCCGAGCTTGCCGCCGCGGACCATGTCCCAGAGCGCTCGCTCTGCTGGGGTTGCGTCGGCGCGCAGCGCGCGGGCGCGGGGGATGAGCTTCGTGGCGTCATAATCGGGTCGCTGCGGCACTCACCCTCACCCCGGCTCGCTGCGCTCGCCACCCCTCTCCCTCAAGGGGAGAGGGGGGAGACGCACCTTACTCCGCCGCTTCGGCCGTGCCCCAGCCGATGATCGCCTTGGTTTCGAGGAAATCACCGAAGGCATGGTCGCCCCATTCGCGGCCATTGCCCGACTGCTTGTAGCCGCCGAACGGCGCCATCAGGTCGAAGCCGGCGCCGTTGATGTTGACCTGGCCGGCGCGGATGTGGCGGGCGACCTGGCGGGCATGCTCGGGCTCGCCCTGCACATAGCCGGCAAGGCCATAGACGGTGTCATTGGCGATCGCGATCGCCGCGTCCTCGCCCTCATAGGGCAGCATGGCCAGCACCGGCCCGAAGATTTCCTCGCGAGCGATGGTCATCTCGTTGGTGACATTGGCGAAAATCGTCGGCTTGACATAATAGCCGGTCTCCAGACCCTCCGGCCGGCCGGGGCCGCCGGCGACCAGCGTGGCGCCTTCGTCGATGCCCTTCTGGATCAGCGCCTGGATCTTGGTCCATTGCAGCTCGCTGACCACCGGGCCCATGGCGGCATTGCCGTCCGGCGAGCCGACCGTCGTCGCTTCGGCGGTGGCGCGGGCGATCTCGGCGGCCTGCGCCATCTTGGCGGCCGGCACCAGCATGCGCGTCGGGGCATTGCACGACTGGCCGCTGTTCATCATCACCGCCTTGACGCCGCCCGAAACCGCGGCTTCGAGATCGGCATCGTCGAGCACGATGTTCGGCGACTTGCCGCCCAGCTCCTGATGGACGCGCTTGACGGTCGGCGCGGCGTTCTTCGCCACTTCGATGCCGGCGCGGGTCGAGCCGGTGAAGCTCATCATGTCGACACCCGGATGCGCCGACAGCGCGGCGCCGACGGTCGGGCCGTCACCATTGATCAGGTTGAACACCCCGGCCGGAACACCGGCGGCATGCATGACTTCGGCCCAGAGGATCGCCGAGAAGGGCGCGATTTCCGACGGCTTCAGCACCATGGTGCAGCCGGTCGCCAGCGCCGGCACGACCTTGCAGGCGATCTGGTTGATCGGCCAGTTCCACGGCGTGATGAAGCCGCAGACGCCGATCGGCTCCTTGGCGATCAGCGTCGTGCCGCGCAGTTCCTCGAACTTGTAGTTCTTCAGCACTTCGATGCCGGTCGAGATATGACCAATGCCGAGCGCCGCCTGCGCCTGCATGGCGAGCCAGCCCGGTGCGCCCATTTCCTCGGTCACCGCGGCGGCGATGTCGGCATAGCGCTTCTGATATTCGGCGGCGACGGCACCAAGCAGTTCCAGCCGCTCGGCAACGGTGAAGCGCGAATAGCTCGGGAAGGCCTTGCGCGCCGCGGCGACGGCGGCATCGACATCGGCCGGCGTGCCCATGCTGATGACACCGGCAACGGCTTCGGTGGCCGGGTTGATGACGTCGAGCGTCGCCGGCGCGGCGGGGTCCACCCAGGCGCCATCGATGTAGAATTTCAGATATTCGCGCATGTCGGATCTCCCAAGGCTGATCTTGCCACGCCTCCTAGCATGGCAGCGCGCCACATCCGCCTTGGGCTTTTTGTCAGGCTCGCACGCCGGTCAGGATCGCATCGGCGGCCGGCGGACTCGCCGCCGTCACCGCCGCCCGGGCATCAAGCCGACGCCAGGCGCGCTCGTGAAAGAAAAAGGCGACGGCGTTGATGCAGGGCTCGATCAGCGCGATGCCACCGGCGATCTCGATCGACCCGGTCAGCGCATAGGCCACCGAAAAGCCGACGGTGAGGTGGATCGACAGGTACGTCAGGGTCTTGGCGAGTTCGCGGTTCATGGCGGTCTCCGGCGGGATACCAGCCCTTAATGCGAGCCGTTCGCAGAAGATGCCAATGAAGCCTCTCGTTGAGCGTGATCGAAAGTTGTGGAGATGCGATGCTTACCTCTCCCCTTGCGGGAGAGGTCGGACTCGGCGTCCTTAACGCCGGGCCGGGTGAGGGGTCCGCCGTCGCCCCGGAAGCCCCCTCTCCCGGGCCGCGCTCCGCGCGTCTCTCGACCTCTCCCGCGAGGGGAGAGGTAAAGCAATAGCCCCCAGTTCACCGCTTCGGCAGCAACATCGTCACCGCCGCCGTCATCGCCTCGACGCCCGTCGTGATCGCCAGCGGCGCTTCCGGTGCCCAGCCGCTGTTGTGCAGCGATGGCACCGGCGGGCCGCCGGTGGCCGCGGCGGCAAAGGCCGGGCGCGGCGCGGCGCCGAGCCAGAAGATCACCGTCTGGATGGCGGGATCGGCGGCACCAAAGGCGTAGAAATCCTCGCTGGCCATCGACGGGTTCAGCGCCACCACCCGGTCCTTGCCGAACTTCGTTTCGAACAGCGCCGTCACCCGCGCCGCCAGTTCCGGCGAATTCAATGTCGGCTGGGTGCCTTCATTGCCGGTGACGATCGGCAGCCGGTCCTCGGGCATGCCGGCGGCGATGGCTTCGCCCCTGGCCACCCGGGCGATGGCGGCGAGCAGCCGCGCCTGCTGCGCCGTGTCGTAACTGCGCACCGTCAGCTGCAGCCGCACTTCATCGGGGATGATATTGTGCTTGGTGCCGCCATGGATCGATCCGACCGTCACCACCGCCGGCTGGAAGGGGTCGTTCTCGCGCGCCACGATGGTCTGCAGGCCCATGACGATGCGCGCCGCCAGCGCGACCGGGTCCTTGGTCGTCTGCGGATAGGCACCATGGCCGGAAACCCCGCGCACGACGATGTCGACGCTGTTCGAGATCGACAGCGCCGCCCGCCCCGGCACGCTCAGCTGCCCGGCCGGGATGCGATTGTCGTCGTGCAGCGCCAGGGTAAACTGCGGCTTGGGGAAGCGCGTGTAGAGGCCGTCGCCGAGCATGGCGGTGGCGCCCTTGCTGACCTCCTCCGCCGGCTGCGCGACCATCACCACCGTCCCCGACCAGGCCGAACGCGTCGCCGCCAGCTGCCGCGCCACGCCGGTCCACACCGTCATATGGATGTCGTGGCCGCAGGCATGCATCACCGGCGTCATGCCGCCGTCTGCCGCCCGGCCCATGGCAGCGCTGGCGAAGGGCAGCCCGGTCGCTTCCTGCACCGGCAGGCCATCCATGTCGGTGCGCACCAGCACCACCGGCCCCGGGCCATTGGCCAGCACCGCGACGACGCCGGTGCCGCCGACCTTCTCGGTGACGGTGAACCCCGCCGCCCGCGCCTCGCCGGCAAGGATGGCGCTGGTCCGCACTTCCTGCAGCGACAGCTCCGGATGGCGGTGCAAATCCTGGTACAGCGCAACGAGATCGCCGCCGGGCACGGGCGGCTTGTCCTGGGCGATGGCGGGGCCGGCGAGCAGCAGGGCGGTGGCGAGGGTGCGGATCATCATCGCGCCACCATCGCGATCATCGCGGCGAAGGCAAGGGCGGACGCAGGAGCGACAATGGAAAGGGAAGAAAGAGGGCCTCCGGCGGCAGGGGCCTCGGGCCCCAGACCCCAATTCGATTCTTTCCGCGCGCATCGACCAGATCAGGTACGACGATCACCAACAAATTGGGGTCTGGGGCCGTCGGCCCCAGCCGCCGGAGGCCCCCTTCTTCAACCTTCGGCGATCACTTCGATCAGGCACAGGTCCGACTGCCAGCGCGGCCAGGGCAGTTCCAGTCGCCAGCGGCCGGGGGCGAAGGCGCGCAGCACGCCGACCTGGTCGCGGGCAGCATCGGCGCCATAGTCCATGACGCCCTTTTCGCCGACCAGTGCCATCGAGCCGAGGAACAGCTGGCGCTCGCCATCGGGCCAGAGCTTGCCGGCGACGCGCTGCGGCCCGCTGTCCTGTTCGAACCACAGGCCGCCGGCGATGGCGGTGATGGTGCAGCTGACATCGGGCAGGGTGCCCACCGCCGGCATCCGGCTCGGCGCCGATTCGCCGCGGCCGAGGCGCACCAGGCGGCAGCGATAGCGGCCGGGGGGTGGCGGCGGGCCGGGCCGGGCGGCAAGCGGCTCGGCGACGGCACCGAGCGCCGCCAGTTCGGCCGCGGCGGCCGTGTCCTTGCGGGTTTCGGCGAGGGCGTGCGTCCAGGCCCGCCACAGGCCGGTCAGCCGCTTGCGATCCTCCGGACGGATCATCTGCTGCCAGCTGACCGACGGCAGTTCGTCGGCCAGGGCCGGCAGCGGCGCCAGCGCCAGGGCGGCGAACAGCGGCAGGAGCGAGGGTCGCATCATGTGCCGCCTATGCCACGCCGCCGCTTAACCGAGCATGTCGCGGACGAAGGCGGCGAGCCCGAGCTGGCGCTTGCGGCGCAATCGTTCGGCGTGGAGGATCGAACGGATCTCGCCGAGGCAGATCTCGGCATCGTCGTTGATCAGGATATAGTCATACTCGCCCCAATGGCTGATCTCGTCGCGGGCCCGCGCCATGCGGCCGGCAATGACATCGGCGGGATCGGTGGCGCGCGTCGTCAGCCGGCGCTCGAGCTCGGCGAGGTCGGGCGGAAGGATGAAGACGCGAACGAGGTCGGAGGCGGCATCGGTCTGCTGCAGCTGCTGGGTGCCCTGCCAGTCGATATCGAACAGCACGTCGCGGCCAGCGTGCAGCGCCGCCTCGACCGGGCCGCGCGGCGTGCCATAGCGGTTGCCGAACACCGTCGCCCATTCCAGCAGCTCGTCCTGCGCCACCATTTCGGCAAAGCGATCGGGGGTGACGAAATAATAGTCGGTGCCGTCGACCTCGCCCGGCCGCGGCGGGCGGGTGGTGGCGCTGACCGACAGCAATATGCCCGAATCCTCGGCAAGCAGGCGCCGCGACAGGGTGGTCTTGCCGGCGCCGGACGGCGAGGACAGCACGAACATCAGGCCGCGCCGCGGCGGCCGGGTACTGGCGGGACGGGTGAAGGCTGTCATTGGCGGTGGTTAGCGGGTTGCGGCCGGCGCGTCACGGGGGAAGCGCAAAGGCCTTCCCGCGCCGCCGTCAGACCATCGTCTCCGGCCGCACCAGCGCCCGGAAACGGGCTTCGTCGATCAGCCCGAGCGCCAGCCCGGCTTCGAGCAGCGACAGGCCCTCGTGATGGGCTTTCTTGGCGATGGCCGCGGCGGCGTCATAGCCGATTTCCGGCGCCAGCGCCGTCACCAGCATCAGCGAGCGTTCGACGAGTTCGGCGAGACGGGCGGCGTTGGGTGTCATGCCATCGACGCAGCGCAGGCGGAAGGAATCGCAGGCATCGGCGAGAAGCTCGATCGATTGCAGGACATTATGGGCGATCATCGGCTTGAAGACGTTCAGCTGCAGATGGCCCTGCAGGCCGCCGATGGTGACGGCGGTGCCATTGCCGATGACCTGGGCGCAGACCATGGTCAGCGCCTCGCACTGCGTCGGGTTGACCTTGCCGGGCATGATCGAGCTGCCGGGCTCGTTTTCCGGCAGTGCCA
>JAIXZK010000134.1 GCA_027489695.1 Sphingomonadales bacterium | reverse complement strand
GATACCAAGCTGGCGTGGCGCAGCGCCGAAACCGCCACGGTCAGCAACCGGGTCGCGATTCCGGCACGCGCCAATGTCGACATCGGCGGGCGCTATCGTTTCCGGCTGGCGCGCAACACCGCGATGCTGCGCCTGCAGGTCACCAATCTCTTCGATGTCCGCGGCTATGACCTGCGCAGCGCCGGCGCCTATGGCCCGATCCCGGGCCGCCTCGTTCAGGGCTATGTGACGGTCGATTTCTGATTGGCCACCGTGCTTGCACCGTCGTTGCCGGTGCAAGCACTGCGTGGTAGGACAATCATCATGCAGCCGCGCCGTGCCCAGCAGCCGATCACCATCCGCTCCGATCGCGCCGCGGCGCGACTGGCCCTGCTCACCCGTGACGGCCGCAGCCAGGCCGAAGTCATCGAAGCGGCGCTGGAGGCCATGCCGGTGCCGGCAAGCGCCGAGACGCCGGAGAAAGCCGCCTTGCGGGTCCGGCTCGACGCGACGATCGCGCGGCTGCAGCAGCGTGCGATACCCTCGATGGCCGAGTTCGACGCTCGCGAATATGACGAACGCGGCAACCCGCGGTGACGCGCTACCATATAGTCGCATGATCATCGACACGTCGGCATTGGTTGCGGTCGGCTGGGCCGAAGACGGCAGCGCGCCGATCTTCGAAGCGCTGCTGGCGGGTACCGGCCTCATCCCGGCGCCGGTGCAGGTCGAATTCCGTCGCGTTACTGCCTTGCCGGGCAATTTGCCCGATCCACTCATCGACGAGTTTCTCGGCACCCTGTTTGCCGCCGGCGTCCAATCGGTGCCTTTCGATGCCGCGGCGGCCGACGCCGCCGTTGCCGCCAACAGGCGCTTCGGCTCTGGCAACGGTCGCGGCGGCCCGCTCAACCTTCTCGACCTGATGGTCTATGGCACCGCCCGGGCGCGCAGCCTGCCGATCCTGTGCACCGGCAAGGACTTTGCCGCGACCGACGCCGTGCTGCACCCGGCGAGCCGGCCGTGGTGAGCGGCGTGCTGGATATCGAGAGCGAGACGGCGCTGGCGGCACCGGCAGCGGCGCTCGCCGCCGTGCTTCGTCCCGGGGACACGATCGCACTGTCGGGCGACCTTGGCGCCGGCAAGACGACGCTGGCCCGGGCCATGTTGCGGGCGCTGGGCTGGGCCGGCGATGTGCCGTCGCCGACCTATACGCTGGTGCAACCCTATGATCTCGAAGCCTTTCCGGTCTGGCATGTCGATCTCTACCGGCTCGAGGATCCGCACGAGGCCGAAGCGCTCGGCCTGTTCGAAACCGAGGCGGCGCTGCTGATCGAATGGCCGGAACGGCTTGGCGCGCGGCTGCCGGCCGATGCGCTGCGCCTGCACCTCGCCGGCAGCGGCGACGCCCCGCGGCACTTGACTTGGACGGCCCCCAAGGCATGGGAAGGCCGGTGGCCACCGCTCCCCCCCCGATGATTCCGCCCGCCGCCGCGCCGGCCTTTCTTGCCGAGCATGGCTGGGCCGGGGCAAGGATCGCACCGCTGGCCGGCGATGCCTCGTTCCGCCGCTATTTCCGCGTCCATGCCGCCGATGGCAGCACCGCGGTGCTGATGGACGCGCCGCCCGACAAGGAGGATTCGCGCCCCTTCCTCGCCATCGGCAGGACGCTGGCCGACATGGGCTTTTCGGCGCCGCAGCCGCTCGCTGTCGATCTTGGCCAGGGCCTGATCCTGCTCGAGGATTTCGGCGATGCGCGCGTCACGCCGGTGCTGGCCGGCGCCCCCGAACGCGAGCGCGGCATCTATGAACAGGCGGTCGATATCCTCGCCGCCCTGCACGATCAGCCGGCGCCGGACGTGACGCCCTATGACGAGGTGGAATTGCTTCGCGAGGCGCGGCTGTTCCCGGACTGGTATCTGCCCGCCGTCGGCGTGGCGGAAGCGCCGGGCTATGATGCCGCCTGGGCGCCGTTGTGGCCGGCGGTGCTCACCGGCGCGCGCGTACTCACCCTGCGCGATTATCATGCCGACAATCTGATGATCCTCGATCGCCCCGGCCTGCGCGGGCTGGGGTTGCTCGATTTCCAGGACGCGCTCGCCGGCCACCCCGCCTATGACCTTGCCTCGCTGCTGCAGGATATCCGTCGCATTGTCTCGCCCGCGCTCGAGGCGGCGATGCTCGACCGCTATCTCGCCGCCCGGCCGGGCATCGACGAGGCGGCGTTCCGCACCGCCTATGACATTCTGGGCGCGCAGCGGAACATCAAGATCCTCGGCGTCTTCACCCGCCTCTATGTCCGCGACGGCAAGGCCGGCTATCCGGCCTTTCATCCGCGGCTGTGGGAGCTCGTCCACCGCAATCTCGAGCGCCCGGCGCTGGCCCCTGTCGCCGACTGGTTCGCGGCGCATGTGCCGGCTTCGGCGCGAAACGGTGTAAAGGTCGTCTGATGGGCATGAAGCCGACCCTCGCCATCCGCCCGCGCATCGATGTCGAGGTGCCGGCCTGCGCCATGGTGCTCGCCGCCGGCCTTGGCAAGCGCATGCGGCCGCTCACCGCCGCCCGTCCGAAGCCGCTGGTCGAAGTCGCCGGGCGCACCCTGCTCGATCGCGCCCTTGACCGGGTGGCGGCCGCCGGCATCGCCAGCGCTGTCGTCAACGTCCATTATTTCGCCGACCAGATCGAGGCGGCGGTGGCGGCGCGGCCCGGCGGGCTTGCCATCCGCATTTCGGACGAGCGGTCGAAGCTGCTCGAAACCGGCGGCGGCGTCACCGCGGCGCTGCCGCTTATCGACGCCGATCCCTTCTTCGTCGTAAATGCCGACAATCTGTGGATCGATGGCTCCGCCGATACGCTGCGGCTGCTGGCGCAGCGCTGGGATCCGGCCGTGATGGACGCGCTGCTGCTGCTGGTGCCGCTCGCCCGCGCCAGCGGCTATGACGGCCGCGGCGATTTCCACATGGATCCGCTGGGCCGGGTGCGGCCGCGGGTCGAAACAAGGGTGGCGCCGTTCGTCTATTCGGGGGTCCAGCTGCTGTCGAAATCGCTGTTCGACGGCGAGCCGGTCGAGCCCTTTTCGATGTGGCGGGCCTGGCACAAGGCGATCGCCGCCGGGCGCTTCTATGGCGCGGTCCACCAGGGCCTGTGGTTCCATGTCGGCACGCCGGCTTCGGTGGGCGCGACCGAGACGCTGCTTGCCACCGCCTGAGCCCGGGCGGCCGCTGCCGGCCGGGCTGTTCACGGTTCCGACGCATGTCGCCTTTGCCGATGCGCTGGTGCGCGGGCTGCTGGCGCGCGTCGGCAGTGATCCGCTGGCGCTGGCGCGCACGCAGCTGCTGCTGCCCAACCGCCGCGCCGTTACCGCCGTTACCGATGCCTTTGTTCGCGCCATGGACGGCGACGGCCGCGCGCAAGGCCTGTTGTTGCCGCGCATGACACCGGTTGGCGACCTTGGCGACGACAGTTTCGAGCGCTTCGCCGCCGGCGAGACGGCGCTGCCGCCGCCGGTGCCGCCGCTGCTGCGCCGCTTCGAACTCGCCCGGCTGGTCCGTGCCCTGCCGCGCGATCCGAGCCCGGTCGAGGCGCTGCGTCTCGGCGATGCGCTGGCGGCGGCGCTCGACGCGCTGCTTGCCGAGGAAATCGCCCCCGATCGGCTGCGCGATGTCGTGGCCGAGGCCAATCCCGAGCTGGCGGCGCATTGGCAGGCGACACTCGCCTATCTCGACCTGATCATCACTGCCTGGCCGCAGGCGCGCACCGCGCATGGCGGCGCCGATGCCGGCACGCGGCTGGCGACACTGATCGACGCGACCGTCGCGCGCTGGCGGGCGGCGCCGCCCGCCGCGCCGGTGGTGGTGGCCGGTGTCACCGGCAGTTCGCCGCCGCTGGTGCGGTTGCTGCGCGCCGTGCTCGACCTGCCGCAGGGGCTGGTGGTGCTGCCGGGGCTCGACACCGACCGGTCGGAGGATGGCGAGGCGCGCTGGGAGGCGATCCGCTGCGGTGCTGACGGGCTGCGCGATAGCGAGGAACATCCCCAGCATGCGATGAAAGCGCTGCTGGCGAAGCTGGGGCGCGACCGCGCCGAAGTCGATGATTGGGGCGTCGCGACGCCATGGGACGGACCGGCGGCGCGCACCCCGGCACTGCTGGCGGCGCTGGCGCCGGCCGATGCCGCCGAAGGCTGGCATATGGGCGCCGCCGACCCGGGCGCCTTTGCCGGCGTCGCGGTTATCGAGGCGGCGACGCGCGCCGAGGAAGCCCAGGCGATTGCCCTCGCCCTGCGCCAGGCGCTGGAAACGCCCGGCCGGCGCGCTGCGCTGGTGACACCGGATCGCGGCCTTGCCCGCCGCGTCGCCGCGCATTGCCGGCGCTGGCAGATCGCCATCGATGATTCGGCCGGCACCCCGCTGCGGCTGACGCCGCCGGGCGCGCTGTTGCTGGCGCTCGCCGGTGCCATGGTCGAAGGCTTTGCCCCGGTGGCGCTGCTGGCCGTGCTCAAGCATCCGCTGGTGGCGGCGGGCGAGGGCCGTGTCGAATGGCTGCGCCATGTGCGGCGGCTCGACCTGGCCTTGCGCGGCCAGCGTCCGCCCGCCGGGCTCGAAGCCATTGCCGAGGCGCTGGAACGCTGGCTGGAGGACCGGCTGGCGCGCACCGGCGATCCCGCGCAGCGCGAGGCTCGCGCCGCCGCTGCCGCCGAGACGACTTCCTGGTTCGAGAGCGCCGCCGCCCGGCTCGACCCGCTCGAACGCTGGCGCGAGCGCGCCGAACTCACCCTGCCGCAGCTCGCCGCGGCGCTGCGCGAAACCGGCGAGGCGCTCGCCGGTGACATGCTCTGGGCCGGTCCCGCCGGGCGCATGGCGGCGGAGCGGCTCGCCGAAATCGAGGCGCATGGCGCGATCTTCGGCGCCATCGAACCGGGCGATGCCGCCGCCATGCTGGCGGCGCTGCTCGCCGGTTGCGATGTCCGCGATCCGGCCATCGGCCATCCCCGCCTCGCCATCCTCGGTCCGGTCGAGGCGCAGCTGGCGCGCTTCGACCTGATGATCCTGGGCGGCATGGACGAAGGCGTCTGGCCCGGCCTGCCGGCGCCCGATCCATGGCTGGCGCCGGCGATCCGCGCCCGGCTGGGGCTGCCCGGCACGGCGCGCGCCATCGGCCTGGCGGCGCAGGATTTCATGCGCGCGCTGGGGGCGCCGCAAGTGCTGCTTACGCGCGCCCGCCGCGATGCCGGCGGCCCGCTGGTGCCGTCGCGCTTCTGGCGGCGGCTGGCGGCCTTTGCCGGCGACGCGCTGGCCAGCCGCGATGATCTCATCACCCATGCCCGCGCCATCGACAGCGCCGGCGGCGTGCCGGCGCCGCAACCGGCGCCGCGCCCGGCACCGCCGGCGGCGGAACGGCCGCGGCGCCTGTCGGTGACCGATGTCGACACGCTGATCGCCGACCCCTTCGCCTTTTATGCCAAGGCGATGCTGCGGCTGCGCGCGCTCGATCCATTGGACGCCGATCCCAGCGCGGCGATGAAGGGCGAGCTGATCCACGGCATTCTCGAACGCTGGATCAAGGCCGGCCATCATGATCTGGCGCAGCTTGCCGCCATCGCCGATGCCGAGCTCGATGCCGAAGGCCGGCATTTCCCGCTGCTGCGGGCACTGTGGCTGCCGCGTGCCCGCCGCGCCCTCGATTGGGCCGGCCAGGCGGTGCTGGCGCGGGTCGGCGATGGCTGGACCACCATGGTCGCCGAACCCGAAGGCCGGATGACGCTGGCCAATGGCATTTTGCTGCGCGGCCGCGCCGATCGCGTCGATCGCGATGGCGACGACCGGCTGGCGGTGATCGACTACAAGACCGGCGCCCACCCCACGGGCACGCGCGTCAAGGCGCTCGATGCGACGCAATTGGGGCTGACCATGGCGCTGGCGGCATCGGGGTCGCTGGCCGGTGTCGCCGCCGGCGAGCCCGGCGAGATCGGCTATTGGAAGCTCGGCGGCGGCCGCGATCCCGGCAAGGCGAGCAACCCGCTCGGCAAGGCAGCGGCGGCGGAGCATGTCGCAGCCGTGATCGACCGCGCGCTGCAGCTGACCGGCGATTATCTGCTCGGCGAGCGGGCGTTCGTGCCCAAGCTGCGCCCGGCCTGGGCCTGGACCGACTATGATCACCTCGCCCGCGTCGCCGAATGGATCGATCGGCCGCGACCGCGAGGCGCACCATGAAGCCCGCCGGCGTCCAGACGCTGTTGCGCGAGCAGGCCGATGCCGCTGACCCGCGGGCGCACGCCTGGGTGGCGGCGGCGGCCGGCACCGGCAAGACGCAGGTATTGTCGGCGCGCGTGCTGCGGCTGTTGCTGCAGGGCGTGCCGCCGGCCGGCATCCTCTGCCTGACCTTCACCAAGCTCGCCGCCGCCGAAATGCAGGACCGGGTGATGCGCACGCTGGCGCATTGGTCGCGCTGCGCGCCGGATCAGCTGGTCCGCGATCTCGCCGCGCTCGGCGCCGCCCGGGACGAGGCGACGCAATTGCGGGCCCGGCGGCTGTTCGCGCTCGTGCTGGAGGCGCCGCAGGGCCTGGCGGTGCAGACCATCCACGCCTTTGCCCAGTCGCTGATCGCCAGCTTCCCGGTCGAGGCCGGGGTGGCGCCGGGCTTTGCCGTCATCGACGATCGCGACGGCGCGGCGCTGCGCTGCCGGCTGCTCGCCGCCGCCATCGAGGCCGCCGCAGCCGACGACCCGTTCCTCGCCGATCTCGCCGAAATCGGCATCGGCGGTGGCGAGGGCCGGCTTGCCGAAATCGCCCAGGGGCTGGCCGGGCATGAAGCGCTGCTCGACCGGCTGCCGGCGGCGGGGCTGCTGCCGCTGTTGCGCCGCGCGATCGGCTTGCCGACGTCGGGAACATCGGCAGAGGCGCTGACGGCGGCGCTGGCGCGGCTCGACAGGGCCGGCATCCAGCGGATGATCACGGTGCTCGGCGCCGACGCCGGCAGCCGGAGCGAGACCGTCGCCGCGGGCCTGCGCGAGGCGATCGCCAGCGCCGATCCCGAATCGCAACTCGCGACCACGGTCAAATCCTTCCTGACCAGGGACAAGGCGGAAGGCTGGCGGCCGAAGGCCGCGGACTGGATGATAACCGCGAAACCGGATCGCGCCGACCCGGGTCTGCGCGCTGTCTGCGAGCAGCTTGGCGCCGATGTCCTGGCGGTGATGACCCAACACGCCCTCTACCGCATCGCCGATCATGCCGCGCGGCATTTGCGCGTCGGCCAGCGGCTGGGCGCCGACTGGCGCCGCGCCAAGGCGCGCGCCGGGGTCGTCGATTATGGCGACATGATCGCCGCGGCGCGGCGCCTGCTCGATGGCGGCGAGGCTGCCGACTGGGTGCGCTTCAAGCTCGATAGCCGCATCGATCATCTGCTCGTCGACGAGGCGCAGGACACCAACCCGGCGCAATGGGACATTGTCCGCGCGCTGGTGCAGGAATTCTTCGCCGGCGCCGGTGCCCGCGAGGTCGAGCGCCGGCTGTTCGTCGTCGGCGATTTCAAGCAATCGATCTACCGCTTCCAGGGCGCCGATCCGCACAGCTATCGCACCGAAGGCGAATTCTACGGCCAGCTCGCCGCCGATGCCGGGCAGGATTGGCGCGCCATCCCGCTCGCCACCAATTTCCGCTCGGTGCCAACCATCCTGGAACTCGTCGACGAAGTCATCGAGACGCTGCTGCCGACCAGTTTCGATCCCGGCGGAATGGTCCCGAAACATGTCGCCAACCGCAGCGGGCAGGGCTGTGTGACGCTGTGGCCGCCGCTGGTCGCCGAGGCCGATGCGGGGGAGGAGGACGAGGGCGACGATGACGCGGCCCCCCCCGCCGTCGAGGTGCAGCTCGCCCAGCGGATCGCCCGGAGCATCGCCGGCTGGCTCGATCCCGACGAACCGCTGCTGATCCCGGCGCATGGCCGCCCGGCGCGGCCGGAGGACATATTGGTGCTGGTGCAGGCACGCGGGCGGTTTTCGGGCGCGCTGGTGGCGGCGCTGCACGAGGCGCGGGTGCCGGTGGCGGGGGTCGACCGGCTGAAGCTCGCCGAGCCGCTGGCGGTGGCCGATCTGCTGGCGCTGGTGCGTTTCGTGCTGCAACCGGACGATGATCTGACGCTGGCGGCGCTGCTGGTCTCGCCGTTCGGCGGCCTCGATCATGATGCGCTCTACCGGCTGGCGGCGCCGCGGCGCGGCACCTTATGGGCGGCGGTGCGTGCCAGCGACGAACCCGCGGTGGTGGCGGCGCGCGACTGGCTCGGCGAGGTGCTGCGCTTCGCCGATCTCGCCGCGCCCTATGCCTTTTTCGAGCGCATCCTGTCGGGGCCGCTGCAGGGCCGGCGGCGGCTGCTCGGCCGGCTCGGCGAGGAAGCGCGCGACGCCATCGACGCGGTGCTCGACCAGGCGCTGGCCTATGAGGCGGCGCACCCGCCGTCGCTGCAGGGCTTCCTCGCTTGGATCGAGGCCGATGATGTCGAGATCAAGCGCGATCCCGATGCGCCCCTGGACGCGGTGCGGCTGATGACCGTGCACGGCGCCAAGGGCCTGCAGGCGCCGATCGTCATCCTCGCCGACGCCTGCCGGGCGCGCAAGGCCGACCATGGCCCGCTGCTGCTGCCGATCGATGACGGCGTGCTGCCGGTGTTCGTGCCGGGCGGTGAGCCGCTGTCCGGCCGGCTCGCCGCTGCCGCTGAAGCGCGCGATGCCGAAGCGGCGCGCGAACATTGCCGGCTGCTCTATGTCGCGCTGACCCGCGCCGAGGATCTGCTCTACCTCGGCGGCGCGCTGAAGAAGGGCGAGCCGCCGGAGGACAGCTGGTATGCGGCGGTGGCGGCGGCGATGGCCGGGCTGCCGACCGACAGCGTCGAGATCGAGGGCTGGGACGCGCCGGCGATCGAATATCGCAGCGGCGAGGCCCGGCCCTGGCGGCGCGACGCGGCGCTGCACCCGGACGACACGCGCAGCGAGCTGCCGGACTGGGTACATCGCGCCGCGCCGCAGGAAGCGCGGCCGCCGCGACCGCTCAGCCCCTCGGCGCTGGCCGGCGACCTGGTCGCGGCGCCGCCCCCGGGGCCGGGGGCGCGCGCAGCGGCGGCACGTGGTGCGGCGCTGCACGCGCTGTTCGAACGGTTGCCGGATGTGGCGCCCGACGCGCGCGCCGCGGTGGGGGCGGCCTGGTGCGCGGCGGGCGGCCATGATCCGGCGCTGGTCGGCGAGGTGCTCGCCGTCCTCGACGATCCGCGCTTCGCCGCGGTGTTTGGCGCCGGTGCGCTCGCCGAAGCGCCGGTGGCGGCGGTGGTCGACGGCCAGGTCATCGCCGGCAAGGTCGATCGGCTGCTGGTCGCGGCCGATGAAGTGCTGGTTGTCGATTTCAAGACCGGGCGGCGGGTGCCGGCCGATGCCGCCGGCGCCGATGTCTTCCATCTACGCCAGATGGCGGCCTATGCGGCGGCGCTGGCGCGGGTGTTTCCGCAAGCGCGCGTGCGGGCGGCGTTGCTCTATACGGCGGGTCCGGTGCTGATCGAGATTCCGCACGAGATGCTCGCGCTTCACGGTCCCCAAGCGGAACTGGCGTTGCACCCTGTCACCGAAGCCCTAATTATGCCGAATGCGTGATGGCGCGGCGGGATCGTCCCGCTGGCCCGTCCTCGAAACAAGGAGCCGCCCGATGGGCACCCGTGCCGTTACCGATGCCTCGTTCCACGCCGATGTGATCAGCGCCGACAAGCCGGTGCTCGTCGATTTCTGGGCGGAATGGTGCGGCCCCTGCCGCCAGATCGCCCCGGCGCTGGAAGAGATCAACGCCGAACTGGCCGGGGTCGAGATCGTCAAGCTGAACATCGACGACAATCCCGAAGCGCCGACCAAGTACGGCGTGCGCGGCATTCCGACGATGATCCTGTTCAAGAATGGCGAAGCGGTTGCCACCAAGGTCGGCGCCGCGCCGAAGTCGCAGCTGAAGAGCTGGCTGGAAGCCGAGCTGGGCTGAGCTTTATCGGAGTGGCCCGCGCTAACAGGTCACCCCGGGCTTGACCCGGGGTCCGGCTTTCCTGGTCCGATCGCGTGAAAAGCAGCTGGGCCCCGGGTCAAGCCCGGGGTGACTGGTGGAGGGCTGTCAGCCGCGCAAACAGCCCCTCACCCCGGCAGCAGCATCTGCCCCAGCCGCGGGAAATGCACCGCCACCGTGCCCGCCGCGTCGCTTTCGCGCAGCACGGTGATGCCGGTCTCGTCATAACGCGCCAGCCGGCCGGCGACGGGCGGATCATTGGCGCCTTCGGTCCGCACCAGCACCGCCTGGCCGGCCACGAACGGCGCCTCGATCCGGCCGGTGATCGGCGCCGGCGCGGCGTCGCGCGCCATGGCGATGGCGTCCTCGGCGGTGATTTCGGTGCGGTCGCCATGGCCGATCGCCTGCATCCGGGCGAACCAGGCGGCGACATGCGGGCGCAGCAGCCGCGCCGCGGCGGCGCCGGCGCCCGGCGTGTTGGCGACGAACCAGAGATTGCAGAAAAAGCCGAGGTCGCCATGGCCGGGGGCCGCGCCGCCGAGGAAGTCGCGGCCATCGGCGAGCGCCTCGTCGAGCCAGGCGGCGGCGACTTCGGCCTGGCCGGTGAGGTGCGGCGTCACCTTGGCGAGTTGCGCCATGTCGAGCCCGAAGCGGGCGCGGCGATCCTCGATGAAGCCTTGCGGCAGCGCGCCCTCGGGCAGCACGCCCAGCGCCGCGCCGACATGGGCAAGGAACTGCGGCCCGCCGGCCCAGGCGGCGATCATGCGGTGCATGGCGCCGAGTGGCGCTGGATAGAGGCTCGGGGCCGGCTGCAGCGCTTCCAGCGCCGGCAGGATGGCGGCGGTGTCGCAATAGAGATCGGCGCCGATCTGCACCACCGGCGTGCGCGCATAGCCGCCGGTCAGCTCGGTCTGGCCGGGCTTGGGCAGGGTGACGGGGACGATCACCGAGGCCCAGGCGAGCCGCTTCAGCCCGAAGACGGTGCGCACCAGCTCGGCATAGGGGGAGGTCGGATAATGGTGGAGGATCGGGGTCATGGCTGCTGACTAGCGCGGCGGCGCGCCGCTGCCGCCTGTCGCAACCGGCAGGGGTGCATTGCGAACCGATTTTCCTACACGGCGGATTGCTGATACAAGCCGTCATCGACGCTCTTTGAAATCGATGGAATCGATCACTGGGCTCGCGGGCGAGGTCGCTGCAGCCGTGATTTTCGGCGAATCCGTAAAATATGGAAAATAGAAGCGCTTTTTCCGGGCTCGCCGATTGGCGGAATCGATCAGTCCCGGCCCGGCAGCAACAGGCTGGCGTCGCCATAGGAATAGAAGCGATAGTCGCTGGCGATGGCATGGGCATAGGCCGCCTGCATCACATCCAGCCCCATCAGCGCGCTGACCAGCATGAACAGCGTCGACTTCGGCAAATGGAAATTGGTGATCAGCCCGTCGATGGCGCCGAAGCGATAGCCGGGCGTGATGAAG
>JAIXZK010000287.1 GCA_027489695.1 Sphingomonadales bacterium | reverse complement strand
TTTCGGCCGGGTCATGGGTGTCGCTGGTGGTGATCACCAGCCGGCCGCCATCCGCGATCCGCGGCAGCAGCGCCCGGGCGATCAGATAATGGGAAAGGTGATTGGCGGCGAACGTCTCCTCGATGCCGTCCGGCGTGCGCAGGCCATTGTGCGAGCGCTGGCCGCCGGCGTTGAGGACGAGCGCGTCGATCGGCGCCCCGGCCAACGCCGCCGCGACCGCGTCGACGAAGCGGCGCGCGCTGGCGAGGCTGGCGAGATCGAGCGGCAGCGTTTCGGCGCCGGCGGGGGCAGCCGCCCCGGCGCCCCGCGCCCCGATGATCAGCCGCGTGCCCGGCCGCGCCAGCAGCCGCGTCGCCGCCTCGCGGCCAATCCCGGCGGTGGCGCCGGTCATCACGATGTTCATGCGCATCCAATCTATGCGATGTAAACTTTACACTGCATAGGTTGGCATTCCGGCAGCGTCAAGCTAGGCCGGGCGCCATGTCCGCCCCCGGCTATCATCACGGCGATCTGCGCGCCGCGCTGCTCGATGCGGCGCTGGGGCTGCTCGAACAGGGCGGCGTCGCGGCGCTGTCGCTGCGTGCCGTCGCCCGCGCCGCCGGGGTCAGCGCCATGGCGCCCTATCACCACTTCCAGGACCGCGCCGCGCTGATCGCCGCGGTCGCCGCGGCGGGCTATGACCGGCTGCACGCCGAAAAGCTCGCGGCGCTGGCGGCGGCGCCCGACGACCCGATCGCCCGGCTGGCGGCGGGAGCGCGCAACTATGTCGGCTTCGTCATCGACAATCCGGCGCTCTATCGGCTGATGGCCAGCCCCGAACTCGCCGGCCGGCCGCATGAAGACCTGGCGAAAAGCGCCGCGGCGCCGGCGGCGAGCCTGGCGGCGCTGGTCGCGGCGGCGCGCGCCGCCGGACAACTCGGCAATGCCGATCCCGCCGCGGTCGCCCTGCAACTCTGGGCGCTGGCGCACGGCCTCGGCCAGATGGCGATCGATGGCCATGCGCCCGGCGCCGATGTGCTGGCGCTGGCCGAATCCGGCGCGCTCGCGCTGCTGAAGGGCTATCGCTGAGCCTTGGGGCTTTCGCGGCGGCGTGCTTGCGGCTAATGTTCTGGCCTTGTTCCGCCGGGGAGTGGCTGTGGCGATCGAAGTGATGGGGGCGGCGCTGGTCGGCGCGCTGCTGGCGCTGCTGCTCGGCTGGGCGCTATGGGCGCGGCCGCTGGCCGAGGCGCGTGGCGGCGTCATGGCGGCGCAGGCCGAGGCCGCCGCAGCGCGAGCCGAGGCGCAGCGCATTGCCGATGCCGAAGTGCTGGCACGGCTGAAGGTCAGCGAGACCGAGGCGCGGCTGAACGGCGCCGAAGCGCGGCTGGCGGAACTCGGCGGCGTGGAGGCGGCGCGGTCCGCGCTGGCGGCCGAGCTGGCCGGCGTGCGGGCCTCGCTGACGGCACGCGATACTGCTCATGCCGCCGAACTGGCGCGGTTGCAGGAGACTTTCGCCGGGCTGGCCGGCAAGGCGCTGGAAGCGGCGCAGACGAAACTAGCCGAAAATGCCGAGGCGCTGCTCGCCCGCCACCGCGAGGCAGCGGGGCAGAATCTCGAGGCCAACCGCAACCAATTGGCCGAGCTGATCGCGCCGATGAAGGAAACGCTCGGCAAATATGAGGTCCGCCTTGGCGAGATCGAGACGGCGCGCACCGAGGCCTATGGCGGGCTGAAGGAACAACTGGCGGCGGTCGCCACCGGGCAACGTTTGGTCAGCGAGGAAGCCGCCAAGCTGGTCTCGGCGCTGCGTTCGAGCGGCAAGACCTCGGGCAGCTGGGGCGAACAGCAGCTGCGCAACACGCTCGAAATGGCCGGGCTGCGCGAGGGCATGGACTTCACCCTGCAAGCGCACCAGGCCAGCGAGACCGGCGGCCGCCGTCCCGATGCAATCATCAACCTGCCCGGCGGCCGCCAGCTGATCGTCGATTCGAAATGCTCCTTGAACGATTATCTCGCCGCCGTCGAAGCGACCGGCGAGGCCGAGCGGCTGGCAGCGCTGAAACGCCATGCCGCCGCGGTGCGCGGCCATGCCCGCGGCCTCGCCGAAAAGGCCTATTGGAACGAATTTGGCGCCGCCGCCGATTTCGTCGTGATGTTCATCCCGGGCGAGAATTTCCTCTCCGCCGCGATGGAGCATGACCTGGCGCTGCTCGCCTGGGCCTTTGACCAGCGCATCCTGCTCGCCGGGCCGATCAACCTGCTGGCGCTGGCCAAGACGGTGGCGCTGGTCTGGCGGCAGGAAAAGCTTGCCGACGAAGCGCGCGAGATCGGCAAGCTCGGCGCCGACCTGCACGCCGCGATCGCGACCATGGCCGATCACCTCGGCGGGGTCGGCCGCAACCTTGGCCAAGCGGTCAACAGCTACAATGAGTTCATCGGCTCGCTCGAACGCAATGTGCTGCCGAAAGCGCGGCGCTTTACCGAAATGGGGGTCGAGCGCGGCAAGAAGGCGGTGGCGGCGCTGCCCGCGGTCGAGAGCGCGGTGCGCGCCGTGGCGGCGCGCGAACTGCTGCCGCCGCCGGATGCCGCCGCTGCCGAATGATCCGTCGCCGAATGATCCGTCGCTGATGATCAGTCGATGACGCCGAGCACGATCATCAGCACGCCATAGATCGCCAGCGTCATGAAGGCACCGAACGACATGGCGATCGTCCGCCAGGCGGCGCTGCGCTTGCGCAGGCCATAGGTGCCCTTGAGCTGGAAAAAGAGGTGCGTGAAGCTGGCGCCGAACAGCAGCGTCCACAGCCAGCCGACGGTGAGGTCGAGGGTAAGCGCGATGCTGCCGATGATGAACAGCAGCGACATGAAGCTGATCGAATAGAGCGCGAAAACGGCGTGATCGTACATCCGCACACCGCGTTTCCAGGCGAAGATCAGCCACAGCCAGGGCAGCGACAGCGGCACCAGCAGGAAGCTGAACTTATAGGCCTTGCCCTGGATCTTGTAGAAGACAAGGTCAGGATTTTTCAGCGCCTTACGGGCTTTCGCATTGAGTGTCTCATCGCCGAGGTTGACCTTCAGATCCTCGTCCGACGCAGCTTCGCGGATCGCACCCGGCAGGTCCATCGGGGAGGCGAGCTCCCCCTTGGCACGGGCGGCGAGCAAGTCGCGGCGCACTTCGAGCGCGGTCCTGCTGCCCTGGAGCGTGCCCACGGCGGCGCCATCGCCCTTTGCCTCCGCCGCCTTGATCTCGCGGTCGGCTTCGGCGATCGCTTTGTCCGTCTTGGTCTTCTCAGCCGCCGCCTCTGCCGGCGTCAGGTCACCGAAATCGCCGCCCGGCAGCTTGATGCTGACGAAGCTGAACACGAAGAACATCAGGAAGACGACAAGCAGGAACAGCGGCACCGGCGCGATGTAGCGGGCGCGCTTGCCCTCGATATAGCTGCGGGTCAGCGTACCCGGGCGGAACAGCAGCATCGGCAGCGTCTGCCAGGTCTTGCCATCGAAATGCGTGATGCCGTGCAGAAATTCCTCGCCGACATGGATCAGGCTGCGGTGGACATGCGCCGCCTGCCCGCAACTGGCGCAGAATTTGCCGGTGACCGGCGCGTCGCAATTGGCGCAGCGATGATGGGCGGCGGCGCTGGCGGCGGCGTCGATCCCGCCCGGCCGATCGAGCGCATCGGCGGCGAGTCCGGCCGTCACCAGCCCGCCCAGCGCTTCGATCTCGCCACTCATTCCCGCCCCCGCTGCTGCACCTGCGAAAGTGACGGGAATGGTGGCGATTGGCAAGGCGCGCGGCGTTGCCGGGGACGCGGTGCCGTTCTAGGATGCGACAAAGAGGAGAATTTCGAAGTGGCAGGCGTCAACAAGGTCATTCTGGTCGGCAATCTCGGCAAGGATCCGGAATCGAAAAGCTTCGCCAATGGCGGCTCGGTGGTGCGTTTCCCGCTCGCCACCTCCGAAACCTGGCGCGACAAGCAGTCGGGCGAGCGCCGCGAGAAGACCGAATGGCACAATGTCGCGATCTTCAACGAAAATCTCGGCAAGATCGCCAGCCAGTATCTGCGCAAGGGCTCCAAGGTCTATCTCGAAGGCGCGCTTGAAACCCGCAAATGGCAGGATCAGAACGGCCAGGACCGCTACACCACCGAAGTCGTGCTGAAGGCGTTCCGCGGCGAACTGACCCTGCTCGATGGCCGCGAAGGCGGCGGTGGCGGCGGTGGCGCCGGCAACAGCGGTGGCGGTGGCGGCTATGACGACGGCTATGGCGCCCCGGCGCAGGGCTTCGGCGGCGGCGCCAAGCGCCCGGCGGCGTTCGACGACGATCTGAACGACGACGTGCCGTTCTGAGCGGCTGACTGGCGCGGCGGCGCGAACGCCGCCGCGCCCTCGTCCTACAAAACGAAGCTGGACGCCCCCAGCGCCAGCGCCGAGGTGACGAGAATGCTGACATCGGCGACGAGATCGCCGTTGCTGTCGGCCTCCACCAGATACAGGCCGCGTTGCACCGTCACCCGCAGCTCGCCGCCGGCACCCGAGAAACCGGCATCGCCGATGAAGGCAAAGGCCTGGTTGCCATCGATACCCGGCCGCGCATCGATCGCGGCGAGATCGATGAGATCGCCTTCCACAGCATTGAAATCGACGATCGAGTCGGTGCTGCCGACATCGCTTTCCTGCCAGGCGAAGCGATCGGCCTCGCTGCCGCCGCGCAGCATGTCGGCGCCGGAGCCACCGATCAGCGTGTCGCTGCCGCTGCCACCGTTCAGGCCATCGTCGCCGGCACCGGCGACCAGGCGATCATTGCCGGCATCGCCGATCAGATTGTTCACCCCGGCATTGCCCGTCAGCACATTGCCGAGGGCGTTGCCGGTGATGTCGCCGGCAGCGGTACCGTTGAGCGTGCCATTCTCGATCTCGGCGACCAGCGTGAAGCTGCCGGTAGTGAACACGCCATCGACGCCGCCATCGACAAGCTCGACGATGGTGGCGACATTGCCGCCGCCATTGGCGATGTAATAGCGGTCATTGCCGTCGCCGCCGACCAGCGTGTCATTGCCATTATAGTCGACCAGCGTGTCATTGCCGGTGCCGCCGATCAGGCTGTCGTTGCCGGCGCCGCCAGTCAGGCTGTCGTTGCCGCTGCCGCCGGAAACAATGTCGTTGCCGCTGTTGCCTGACAGCGTGTCATTGCCATCGTCGCCGAACAGCTGGTCGGCAGCGCCCGTTCCGACCACGCGGTCATTGCCATTGCCGGTGGCGACATAGGAGGCAACGGCGCCCTGGCCAGGCCCGGCCAGCGCCAGATCGTCGTCGCCGGCGGTGACGGCGATGGTGCGCACCGCGACGCTGGCGACATCGCTGCCATCGCTGCTGGTGAGTGTATATTCGAAGCTGCCGTCGCTGCTGCCGGTGGCCACCAGGGCGCGGCCGCCGAACAGCGTCGCGACGACGCCGACATCGGTGTCGATGGCAGTGAGCGTCTTGGCGTCGCCGAGATCATTGGCGAGGAACAGCCCGGCGTCGAACAGGCCAAGCGTGTTGCTGGAAACCAGCACGATATCGTCCTGGGCGACCGGCGCGCCATCGATGGTGATGCTGGGCGGGCCAAGGTCCTGCGACGTCAGCCCGACGAGCAGCACCGCCGGGGAATTGGGAACGCCGACGAAATCGAGCAGCACGCCCGATTCAAGATCGGTGATGCGCAGATTTTCAAAGCCGAGGCCGGGGCCGCTGAAGGCGACAACATCGAACGCCGGCGCGAAGCCGAACACCCGATCCAGCCCGGCGGCGGCGCTGGTGACAGCGCGGACGATCTGGCCGCCGTCGCCCAGCGTGTAGCGATCATCGCCGTCGCCGCCGAACAGCAGTGCATCGCCGCTGGCGCTCAGCGTGTCGTTGCCGCTGCCGCCGGTCAGCTCGTCGGGGGAATAGCCGAGCGAATTGGTGCCGCCGCCGCTGATCAGGTCATTGCCGGCGCCGCCATCGAGCCGGTCGGTGCCTTCGGAGCCGGTCAGCGTGTCATTGCCGTCATCGCCGAACAATTGGTCGCCGACTTCGTCATCGGCGCTGCCGCCGGTGAGCAGATCATTGCCGCTGCCGCCGCGCAGCGTGTCGGTACCCGCGCCACCGTCGATGCTATCGTTGCCGCTGCCGCCGCTGATGCTGTCGTTGCCGTCGTCGCCGGTGATCGAATCGGCGCCATAGCCGCCGCGCACGCTGTCATCGCCGCCGCCGGCGAAGATCGTGTCATTGCCGTCATAGGCCGAATCGCCGGCGTCGTTGATGTCGAAATCGGGCAAGCCATCGGGGCGCCCTTCGACAATGTCGCGATCCAGGCTCGGATCGAGGCCGCCGATGATGAGCTCGGCGCGGTCCGAGCCCTGGATGCGGTCGGCGCCGGTGCCGCCATCGAGGGTGGCGCGCGCGAGGCCGATGATGGCGGCGCCGTCGGCAGCGGTGATGCTGTCGTTGCCACCGCCACCTTCGACGATGATCGCGGTGCTCGACGACAGGATCTGGTCGTTGCCGGCATCGCCATAGAGATATTCGCCGAAGCGCAGGATGCCGCGAACCTCGCCCGGCGGGTCGCTTTCGCGGCCGTCGATCAGGTCGTTGCCGGCACCGCCGCGCACCGTGTCGCTGCCCTGGCCAGCGGTGATCAGATCGTCGCCGCCGTCGCCTTCGAGCTTGTCATTGCCGGCGCCGCCGATCAGCACGTCGCTCAAGCCGCCGCCGGCGACGACATCATTGCCGGCGCCGCCGCTCGACATCACCAGCCGCTCGATGCTGTCGAGGCCAAGGGTGCGATTGTCGCTGATCGGCGTGGCGCCATTGGCGCCGACCGCGGCGCGCAGGTTGATGATATAGCCGCGGGACTCGCCATTGCCGGCGAGGATGACGACGTCGCTGCCGGCACCGCCGATGAAGACATCGGCAAAGCTGCCGACCAGCGTGTCGCTGCCGGCGCCGCCATCGAGCACGTCCGCGCCATCGCTGCCGTCGAGATAATCATTGCCGCCCCGGCCGCGCAGCGTGTCGCCATGGCTGCCGCCGATGATGCTGTCGCCGAAATCGGTCAGGCTGATGTCGAAGGCCTCGATCCC
>JAIXZK010000190.1 GCA_027489695.1 Sphingomonadales bacterium | reverse complement strand
GGATCTGCACGAAGTTGAAATAATAGAGCAGGCCGATCCACAGCAGCCCGGCCCAGGCATGGGCGAAGCGCAGGAAACCATTGCCCCAACCGGCGGCATCGCTGCTGGCGGTGCCGGCGTGGAAGACGATGATGACCAGCAGCAGCAGGCCGACGCCCAGCAGCAGCGCGCGTTGCAGATTGCCCACGATATTGGCCATCGGTATTGCCCCTCGAATTCTTCAACCCGCCCTATAGGCGAGAGATTTGCTCCTGTTAAGCCCGGCGCGGCCTCCGACTCGGTTCTCGCCCCAACCCCCGCCTCAGCCCTTGCCCATCAGGCTCAGCACTTCCTTGCGGCTGCGATCATCGTCGCGAAACACGCCCATCATCCGGCTGGTGGTCATCACCACCCCCGGCGTCATCACGCCGCGCGCCGACATGCAGGCGTGCGTCGCCTCGATGATGACGGCGACGCCGTGCGGATCGAGATGGGTCTGGATGCAATCGGCGACTTCGGCGGTCAGGCGTTCCTGCACCTGCAGGCGCCGGGCAAAGCCCTGCAGCACCCGCGCCAGTTTCGAAATGCCGACAACGCGGCTGCGCGGCAGATAGGCGATATGCGCCTTGCCGATGATCGGCGCCATGTGATGTTCGCAGTGCGACTGGAAGGGAATGTCCTTCAGCAGCACGATCTCGTCATAGCCGCCGACTTCGGCGAAGGTGCGATAGAGATGGCTGCCGGGATCTTCCTGATAGCCGCGGAAATACTCGCGATAGGCGCGCGCCACGCGCCCCGGCGTGTCGCGCAAGCCCTCGCGCTCCGGATCGTCGCCGGCCCAGCGCAGCAGGGTGCGCACCGCGGCTTCGGCCTCGGCCTGGGGGATGGGCTCCACATGCGCCGCGGGCCCCTGCGGCAGGTCGTCGTCGTCAATCACTGGTCGATCATCCTCGGGCAGTCGTCGCCGCTATCAAGGGTTTGGCCGCAATCGACGCAACCGCGCAAGTGTCGCAGGGGTGAAACAAAGGCGGCGCCCGACCGGTCAGGTCGAGCGCCGCGGAGGCAGGGGTAACCGCGTCCCGCGCGGGACGCACGCTCGCCAGGTTCAGGCAGCGACGACCGCCTTGCGGCGGCGCATCGCCGTGCCGACCAGCGCGAAGCCGGCGAGCAGCAGCGCCCAGGAGGCCGGTTCGGGCACGACCTGCGCCGAAACGCTGTCGAGCTGGAAGCTGCCGTCGGCCGGGTGGAGGTAGCGGAACAGCACGTTGGTGCTGCCGGCCTGGCCGATGAACTGCTGGGTGAAACGGGTGTAGGAGAAGCTGGCGCGGTCGCCGAACGAGACGGTGGTGGCGCCGGTGACGACTTCGAACGAGTCGACCGGTTGCGGGTTGCCCGTGTTGCGCAGCCAGTAGCTCAGTTCATAGCGGTAGCCGGCGTTGGTGACGATGTCCTGCGACAGCGTGCGGACGCCACTGTTGTTGGTGCGCAGGCGCGCGTCGAACGTTCCGGCGTGCGGGCCGTTGCTGTTGACGCCAGTGGCGTTGTTGGTGGTCGAACGCGTCCAGCCGGTGAAGTCGCCGGTTTCGAAACCGCCGTTGACGACGAGCTCGGTGGCGGCGCTGGCCGGGGCGGCAAGGCCGAGGGCAAGGGCGAGAAGGATGGCGCGCATTTCGGTATCCCCTGTTCTGATTGTGACGTGACAATCGTTATGCAAAGGCCGTGCCAAAACTTCCCTGACTGAAAACGCTCCATTTTTTGAGACACTATCGTAACAAGTGTAAAGATATTTTACACCGCAACGCATCATTCGGTTTCGAAAGCGTTAACCGGACGCCGGCTTGCGCCGCTTGTCGGCGCGGTTTCGCGCAGCATGTCCGCTGGCCGAAGCGCGCGCTGGCGGATCACTCCCGCCGCCGGTAGCGCCCGGACGCGCAACGGCACCGGCGGGGCGAGGCCGCCGCCGGTGTTCCTGTCTGCCGTCTGCGCTGCTGCTCAGTCGCGCTTGGCGCGCGACGCCTTCTTGCGCTCATTCGGATCGAGATGGATCTTGCGCAGCCGGATGTGGTTCGGCGTCACTTCGACCAGTTCGTCCTCGTCGATATAGGCGATCGCCTGTTCCAGCGTCAGCCGCTTCGGCGGCGAAAGCTGGATGGCATCGTCCTTGCCGCTGGCGCGGAAGTTGGTCAGCGCCTTGGACTTGAGCGGATTGACCTCGAGATCTTCCTCGCGGGCATTCTCGCCGATCACCATGCCCTGGTAGACGGCTTCGCCCGGCGCGATCATCAGCACGCCGCGCGGCTGGAGGTAGCCGAGCGCATAAGTGACCGCCTCGCCGCTTTCGGTGGAGATCAGCACGCCATTGGCGCGGCCCGAGATATTGCCCTTGTGCGGGCCATATTTGTCGAACAGCCGGTTCATGATGCCGGTGCCGCGCGTGTCGGACAGGAATTCGCCGTGATAGCCGATCAGGCCGCGGGCCGGGGCGCTGAAGGTCAGGCGGACCTTGCCACCGCCCGACGGCCGCATGTCGGTCATCTCCGCCTTGCGGATCGCCATCTTCTCGACGACCGTGCCGGAATAGGCCTCGTCGACGTCGATCACCACGGTTTCATAAGGCTCGGTGCGCTTGCCGTTCTCGTCGGTCGAGAAAATGACGCGCGGCCGCGAGATCGACAGTTCAAAGCCTTCGCGGCGCATCGTTTCGATGAGCACACCCAATTGCAGTTCGCCGCGGCCGGCGACTTCAAAGGCATCCTTCGACGGCAGTTCGGTGACCTTGATGGCGACATTGCCTTCGGCTTCGCGGGTGAGGCGATCGGCGATCATCCGGCTGGTCACCTTGCTGCCGTCCTTGCCGGCATAGGGCGAATCATTGACGCTGAAGGTCATGCTCAAGGTCGGCGGGTCGATCGGCTGGGCGGCCAAGGGCTCGGTGACGCTGATGTCGGCGATGGTGTCGGCAACGGTCGCCTTGGCGAGGCCGGCCATGGCGATGATGTCGCCGGCGCGGGCTTCGTCGACGGGAACGCGCTCCAGGCCCTGGAAGGCGAAGATCTTCGAGGCGCGGCCTTCCTCGGCGACCTTGCCATCGGGATTGAGCGCGCGGATCGGGCTGTTCAGCTTGAGCGTGCCCGAGATGACGCGGCCGGTGAGGATGCGGCCGACAAAAGAATCGCGATCGAGCAGCGAGACCAGCATGCGGAACGGCGCGTCGGGGTCGCCGGCGGGCGCCGGCACATGCTCGACGATCTTCGAGAACAGCGGGGTCAGATCGCCCGAGCGCACTTCGGGATTGTCGCCGGCATAGCCGTTGCGGCCGCTCGCGAAGATCACCGGGAAATCGAGCTGGTCGTCATTGGCTTCCAGCGTCACGAACAGGTCGAACACTTCGTCGAGCACTTCCTGGGCGCGGGCATCGGAGCGGTCGATCTTGTTGACGACGACGATGGGACGCAGGCCGAGCGCCAGCGCCTTGCCGGTGACGAACTTCGTCTGCGGCATCGGGCCTTCGGCGGCATCGACGAGCAGCACGACGCCATCGACCATCGACAGGATGCGCTCGACCTCGCCGCCGAAATCGGCGTGGCCGGGGGTGTCGACGATGTTGATATGGGTGGTGACGCCCGCCTTGTCCTGCCATTCGATGCTGGTGCACTTGGCCAGTATGGTGATGCCGCGTTCCTTTTCGAGATCGTTCGAATCCATGGCGCGCTCGGCGACGCGCTGATTCTCGCGGAACGTGCCCGACTGGCGGAAAAGCTGGTCGACCAGCGTGGTTTTGCCATGGTCGACGTGCGCGATGATGGCGATGTTGCGCAGGGCCATTGAATGATCTTTCGGACGGAAGCGGCGGTGCTGTGGCGTGGGCTATGGCGTGGCTGGGGGCCGCGACATGCGGGTGAAGAGCGCGGCCCCATAGCGGCTTTGTTGCACTGCGGGCAAGCGATGCCTCGCGGCCGAGCCGCGGCAACGGGAGCGGCGGGGGTGAAGCGGGGCCGGCGCGCGCCCGGTGCCGGGCCCTTTCCATTGACTTGGGCAGCGCCCGCCGGCAACGAAAGCGGGAGTGCGGCCGCGCCTTTTTCGTGAGCGTGCTGGCAGCGCGGGAGACGGTTCGATGGACGGCACAATCGAGGGCGGCGGCGCCGACTATGGCCGGCGCACGGGCGCCATGCTGGCGGCGGCGCGGGCCGCGCGCGGCATCGAACTCGCCGATATCGCCCGGGACACACGCGTGCCGCTGCGCCATTTGAAGGCGCTGGAAATCGACGATCACAGCGGCCTGCCGGCGCTGCCCTATGCCATCGGCTTCGTAAAGTCCTATGCCCGCGCCGTCGGCCTCGATGCCGAAGCGCTGGCGCTGCAGTTCCGCGCCGAAACCTCGAAACAGCCGCATTCGCCGGTGGCGCCGAGCTTTGAACCGCTCGATGGTCGCCGGCTGCCGTCGTCGGGGCTGGTGGCGGTCAGCATCCTGGTCATCGTGCTGCTGATCGCCGGGCTTTCGGCCTGGGGGGCGGGCATGTTCGATCCGGCGCCGCCGGCGGTGGTTGCCGAAGCGCCGGCGACGATCGCCGACCCGGCGGCCGATGCCGGCCCCGGCGCCGATCCGGCGGCGCTGTCCGGGCCGGCCGACGCCATGGCGGCAACGCCCGACGCCGCGCTGGCCGGAACGCCGGCGCCCGCCGATCCGGCGGCCGTCGCCGCGCCGGTTGCCATGGGCGGCGATACCGTGGTGCTGACCGCGCGCGAGGAAGTCTGGGTGCGCATCGCCGATCGCGCCGCCGGCGTCACCGCGCGGATCGGCGTGATGGCACCCGGCGAAAGCTTCACCGTGCCCGCCGGCCAGCCCGGCCTGCGGCTGACCACCGGCAAGGCCGGCGCGCTCGCCATCACCGTCGGTGGCCGCGCCATCCCGCCGCTCGGCGGCCCGGTCGATGTGTTGCGCAACATCAGCCTGGTGCCCGCCGATCTGATCGCCAGGGGCAACGGTATGACGCCGGCCGTGGGCGCCGCCGCGCCGGCGGTGGCCGCGCCGACGGGTCCGCGGCCGCTGGCGCGGGTGCCGCGCCGGGCGCCGCCTGCCGCCCTGTCGCCGGACGGCACGCCGCCCGCGGCGCTGTCGCCGACCGCCACCACCGCTTCGCCCAGTGTTCCGGGAACCCCATGACGCGCCTGACTGCCGCTGTCCTTGCCCCCTT
>JAIXZK010000068.1 GCA_027489695.1 Sphingomonadales bacterium | reverse complement strand
TGCCGTCGCCGGCCCAGAGCGGCGCCACCAGGAACAGCTCGTCGCGCAGCCGGTCGAAGACCAGGATCAGCGTCGGCCGCACGAACACCATGTCGGGCAGGCCGAGCGGCGAGGGATCATTGGCCGGCACCGACGGCTCGACCAGCCGCACCGCCTCATAACCGATATAGCCGACAAGGCAGGCCAGCGCCGGCGGCAGTTCCGCCGGCACCTCTGCGCGGGCCTCGGCAACAATCGCCCGCAGCGCATCGAGCGGCGGCAGCGCCACCGGTTCGAAGGCGTCGCGGTCATGCTGCCAGCGGCGGTTGATTTCCACCCGCTCGGCCGTCGCCCGCCACACCAGATCGGGATCGAGCCCGATCAGCGAATAGCGCCCCCGCACCTGGCCGCCTTCGACCGATTCCAGCAGGAAATCGCCGCGTCCCGGCGCCGACAGCTTGAGCATCGCCGAAACCGGCGTCTCGGTATCGGCGATGATCCGCTGCCACACCAGCTGCGGGCGCCCGGCGGCGAGCGCGGCGGCGGCGGCGTCGCGAGGCGGGGAAATGCCGGCTGCCGCCACCTCAGCGCGCGTCCTGGCCGGTCAGCCGGGCGGTTACGTCGGCGACGACCTTGTCATTGCGCACCGTCTTCACTTCGCGCTCGGCGGCCAATGCGATGGCCTGGGCGAATTCCTCGGGCAGCACGGCGGCGACATCGCTGCGCACGCCATCGACGACCTGGCGGTCCTCGGGGCCGGCGGTGACGGTGGCGACATGCAGCAGCACCCAGCCTTCCGGCGAGGGCAGGGCGCGCACCGTGCCGGCCGGAATGGTGACGAACGCCTGCAGGATCGGCGGCGCATTGGGGTTCTGGCTGAGGTCGAGGCGGCGGGCGCGGGCCGGCTGCGGCGGCTTCAGCCCGGCACGCGCCACGGCGGCAGCGAAATCGCCACCCTTGGCGACTTCGGCAACGATGGCATCGGCGGTGCGCTTGGCCTTGGCCAGCGCCGCGTCGCGAGCAGCGGCCTGGGCGACGAAGGGGCGGATTTCGGCCAATGGCGCCGGCGCGCTCGGCAGCACCTGCGCGGTTTCGATGACGATGAGCCGGGCGGTGGCGCCTTCGCCGATGGTCTCGACGGCGGGGCCATCGGCGGGTTCATGGGCAAAGGCCTTGGCGGCGATCGGCACCAGCGCCGGATCGGGCGGGCCGCGGCCATCGCTGCCGGCCTCGCTCAGCGGCGCCTGGGTGCGGATGATGAGGGCAGTCTCCTTCGCCAGATCGGCGAAGCTCTTGCCATTCTCGACCCCGTCCTCGATCCGCGCGACGATATCGGAGACGGCCTTTTCGGTGGCGAGCCGGCGCAGTTCGGCCTCGACGACCGGGCGCGCCTGGTCGAGCGACCGGGCGGCGGCGCCGATCGCGGCGACGCGCACGACATGCCAGCCGAAATCGGTCTGGATTGGCTGGCTGATGCCGCCGGCGGGCAGGGCAAAGGCGGCGGCGGCGACCGCGGCGCTGGTTTCGCGGGCGAAGCGGGCCTGGTCGCGGCTGCCGACGGCGATATCGGTGGCGCCGAAGCCGGCGAGGCGCTGCGCCGCGGCGGCAAAGCCTTCCTTGGCGGCCGCGGCGGCGATGGCGCGGGCCTTGTCCGCATCGGGAACGACGACCTGTTCGATGATGCGCGTGGGGGCGGCGCCATATTTCGCCGGATCCTTGGCGAAAGCGGCAGCGATGTCGGCCTCGGGCACCTTGATCCCGGTTGCAATCAAGGCGCGATCGATCTCGGCCCAACGAAAGCCACGGCGTTCGGGCAGGGTGAAACGCACCTTGTTCTTCGCATAATAAGCGGTGATCTCGGCCTCGCTCGCCGGCACCAGCGCCGGCAGCGGCACGACGGTGGCGCCGCCGACATGGACGTCGGTCAGCAGCCGGGCATAGGCCGTCGCCATGGTGCGCGGCATGGCGAGCGCGTTCGTCACCGGCACCAGCAGCTGGCGGCGCAGGATGCCGCCGGCGATGCTGTCGCGGACTTCGCGGTCGCTGATGCGATTTTCAGCGAGGCGCTGGCGATAGGTCTTTTCATCAAAGGCACCGCTCACCTGAAACGCCGGGATCGCGGCGATTTCGGCGCCGACGGCGCGATCGGAGGCGGCGAGACCGATGCGCATCGCCAACTGCTCCATCGCGGTGGTGGCGATCAACTGGTCGGCAACGGTGGTGACTCCGCCCTGGCGGGCGACATCGGCCTGGGACAGTTTCGGATTCTGCGCCCGCGCCTGGCGCATGGCGCGGTCGAAGTCCTTCATCAGATCGGCCTCGGCCAGCGTCTTGTCGCCGACCTTGGCGAAGCTGCCGGTCGGCGTGCCGCCGCCGCCGAGCGGATCGCCGACTCCGGTAACGGCAAAGGCGATCAGGATCAGGCCGAGCAGGGCCAGCGCGGGCCAGCTGGTCAGCCAGCGGCGGAAGAAGGTGATCATGAACGGGTCCGGATGGCCAGGAAAGCGGGCGGTTGTAACCAGCGCGGCGGCTTGCCACAAGGCGGCGCTTCGGGGCGGCGCTTCGGGGCGGCGCTTCAGGGCAGCGCTTCGGGGCAGCGCAATTGCAGGAGATGGGCGTGACGGGATCGGGGGCAGGATTGCGCGGGGGATCGCTGATCGTCGGCAATTGGAAGATGAACGGCACACGCGCCGCGCTCGCCGAGATCCGGGCGATGGCGGCGCGCGACGATCTGTGGGTGGCGCCGCCGTTCACGCTGATCGATGCGGCGATCGAAGCCGGCGGCGGCCGGGTCCGCATCGGCGGCCAGGATGCGCATGGCCGCGTCTCCGGCGCCCACACCGG
>JAIXZK010000359.1 GCA_027489695.1 Sphingomonadales bacterium | reverse complement strand
GTCGCCGGCTCGGCGATCGGCGGCGGTGGCGGCGGCGGCTCGGCCGGCACCGCCACGCCGCGGTGCCAGTTGCCTTCCAGCAGCTTCTTCAAATTGGCGAGCGCGCCGTAAGTCTCGACCTTGAAAACATAATCGAACGTCGCGCGCCAATCGCCCTGTTCGGGCTTTCGATTGCGGCCGCACAGAAAATCGCTGTCGGGAATTCGCGCGACGGCGGCCAGCACCCGCCACAATTTCAGTTCGGCGAGCGCCTTGTCCACCGCCGCGTCGCGCCCGGCGTGCGGCGTTACCGGCCCCGGCAGCCCGGCCCGCGCCGCCATCGCGTTCCAGGCGGCGTAGATCTGCGTTCGCTCGTCGCCCAGCTCCGGCGCCGGCGGTGCCTCGGTCGGCGCTGTCGCCGTCGCCGGCCGCGGCGGATCGGCCGCCAGCTCGCCCTCGCCGAACAGCGGACCCGCCGGCCCGGCTAGCTGCACCGGATGCACCGTCGTGACCGCCGGCAGGCCGTTGATCTCGATCGCCCGGCTGATGTGCCCTGACGTGACCAGCACGGCCAGCGCATAGCGAACCGCCCGCACCGACAGTCCCGTAAGCTCAGCCAGCTTCCGCGCGCCAATCCGCGTTCGCCCGGCATCGGCCTCGCGGGCTTCGTCCGCCAGCTCGCGCAAGACCGCCTTTTCGCTCGGGTGCATCTTGCGCACCTGTCCGTCGCGGCCAACCGCCAGCTTCACCTTCTTGGCGGCGTTGGTTAGCGGGATGCTCACGGCTTCCGCCTGGCCTTGCGCGCCGCCGATTTGAGCACGACCGCCTTGTCGGAAACCCTCTCGGCCGCGCGAATCGCGGCCTCGACTTCATGGGGCTCGATCGCGCCATCGGCAGTGATCCGCGCCAGCTCGGCACCGCTGGCGAACATCTCGGCCACCGCATGTGTCAACCGGTCACTCTCGCTGTCGCCCGCTTCCGAGACCAGCCCAATTCGCGCCAGGCTGGCATTGGCCGCAGCGGCGCCAAGCACCCCCCAGATCGACAAGGCTTCGGCGAGGCTCGGGTAGCGGACATCGTCGGGATCGTTGGCGATCAATCGCCGCAGCCGCTTGAGGCTCACCCCCGACAGCGCCGCCAGCTGCTCGAGGCTCAGTTCGCGGCGTTGCAGGCAGGTAACGCGGATGGCGCGCGCGAAATCGGCGCGCACCGAATCGGGGGAATGCAGCAGCGTTTTTGCTCCGGACGCGGCGGCGCCAGCCTCGGTATCGCCGCCCGATGATTCCCCCGCGTCCACCAAGCTATGCCGTTCCGTCAGCCTGCGCCCGAAGCAGGTCGCGTTCGGTAACTTGGCCACCGGTTGCCTCGGAGATGCGCACCGCCAGTGCCAGGCTCGGCACCTGCTTGCGGCTGCGAATGCGCGAGATCGATGCCTTCGTGCTCTGCACGCGCCCGGCAAAGCCGGCCGTCGTCTCCTTCGACTGTTTCAGGAATGCATCGAGGTCCATCGCATCCCTGTTACGCCACCCGCAACTTTGAGGTCAAGCCATGTTCCGCCAGCTGTCATTTCGGGCGGCGCCTCAACCGCTTACCCTGCCCACGATGACGCCGAAGCGCCGCACGCCCCACTACATCCGTGAATGGCGCGAGTTTCGCGGCATGACACAGGATGCCCTTGCCGAAGAAATCGGCATGACGAAGGCATCAATCAGCCGCGTCGAAAATCACAAGCAGCCGTACAGCCAGGTCATGCTCGAAAGCATCGCCCGCGCGCTTAACACCACGGCGGCCGATCTGATTGGCCACGACCCCAGGGCCGACGATCCGATGCGGCCGCTGTGGGACATCGCCGATAGCGACCAGCGCCTTCAGATCGCGGCCGTCGCCGAGGCGCTGCTGAAGTTCCGAGTGCGGGAGGATGATCAATGACGCGGCGCTACCCGGTCGGCCTCGTCGGCGAGCAGAATTACCAACCCGCGGTCGCCCGTGTCTCTCCCGGGCAGAACGCCTTCATCGTCCACGAACCCGACAACCGCTTCGATCCCAAGGCGCTGGCCGTGAAGAACGAACGCGGCGAGCTGATCGGCTACATCGCGCGGGACAGCTTCATACAGCGCCTCTGGCACGACGAAGGGCAGGAGCCGATCGCCTTCGTCAGCCGCGTCCACGATCACAAAGGCTTTCGCCAGGTCGTGATCGAGGTGCTGATCGATGGTGAGGAAGCCAACGACGACGCCGACTTCGATGCGGACGATTCGTCCCAGGCCGCGCCACCGCCCGCACGGCCGGAAGCCAATCAGAGCACCCGACTTGGCGATTTCCGCGTCGCCGCGACCGATGCCGGCCGGTCGGGATGCCTTGTCGTGTCGCTGGCCGCACCGGCAATTCTGGGGGTCTGGGGCTTCCTCGCCTGACTTGAAAAACCGCCGGGCCCCATCGGGTATGGGTTCAATGGTTTAAGGGTAATTCTACCCCTGCAATCGCTGCCGGCGACCCCGTGCAACGATTGCCGCTCCCCCGTGCAATCAATTCATGGCTCCCGTGCAACCGCTGCCCGCGGCAGCTGGCGTAACCCGTGCACTGCGTGCAGCCACCGAACCCTCGTCAGAACCTGTTTCGTGGGGCGCAACATTTCGGTTGACAGTCGAGTTGCGTCGGGTGCAACTAGACCCTGTCGCCGCCGAAATGTCCCTCGGCTGCGGCGGGTGCCGCCACTCCGACCCTGGCGTCGCTCTTTCCTCCCCACCCGGCCCCTCGGGCGCTGCGATCCCCCCCGGTCGAGCGTCGTCATGGTCAGCGAAACCCGGCGCGAGGGGCCGGGCCTTTTTGTGGAAGTGCACCCGATGCC
>JAIXZK010000099.1 GCA_027489695.1 Sphingomonadales bacterium | reverse complement strand
TTCGCCGCTGTAGCGCTCGTCGCCGAGCCAGGTGCCCTCAGGACCCCAGTAAAGCTCTTCCGGCTCCCAGACGTCGGCACGGCCGCCGGCGAAGCCGAAGGTCTTGAAGCCCATGGATTCGAGCGCGACGTTGCCGGTGAGGATCAAAAGGTCGGCCCAGGAAATCGCCCGGCCGTACTTCTGCTTCACCGGCCAGAGGAGGCGGCGCGCCTTGTCGAGATTGGCATTGTCCGGCCAGCTGTTGAGCGGCTCGAAACGCTGCTGGCCACCGCCGGCGCCGCCACGGCCATCGGCGATGCGATAGGTGCCGGCGCTGTGCCAGGCCATGCGGATGAAGAACGGGCCGTAGTTGCCGTAATCCGCCGGCCACCACGGCTGCGACGTCGTCAGTACCGCGGCGATGTCCTTCTTCACCGCGGCAAGATCGAGCTTCGCAAAAGCAGCGGCATAATCGAAGCGGCCGGCGAGCGGGTTCGATTCGACCCCCTGCTGGCGCAGCGCCTTGAGGTCGATCTGCTCGGGCCACCAGCGCTGGTTGTTCATCGGCCGGGCCGGGGTGGCGGGGGCGGCGGCCAGTGCCGCCTCGGCGGCGAGCGCCGGCGCGGTCGACAGGCCGAGCGACATGATGAGAGCAATGGGCAGGTGGCGCATGGAAAATCCCCTCGGATACGGTTTTTGACTGAACCGAACCTAGGTCATTCCGGCCGGCAAGTGGCATGGATTTTCCCGATAACGGTCATCGACGGGAACGCTTTTGTCCGTACGTCGATACCGCCGGCTCCTTCCGCGGCTGATATCGACACCCGGTGGCCAGCAACGGCGGCAGGCGCGTCGCGACCGATGGCGCCGCCCCGACCGAGCGGCCCGGATCGCTGCGTGGCATCGAACCCGGCAGTCGCCAGCCGCTATTTGCTCGTCAGGAAACGCACCGCCTGAACCGATCCGGTGCAGCCGGTGCTGCTGCCCGGCCGGAACATCGGGGTGAAGCGGAACTTGGCAATGGCGGCCTCGGTATCGGCATCGAACAGAAATGGCGGCATCGCCCATACCGTTCGCACGCCCGTCGTCCGGCCATCGGCGGTGATATCATAGCCCACCCCGACAGCGCCGGAGGTGGCATAGCGCAAGGCCAGTTGCGGAAAGCTTTTTGCGGTAACGCTGTTGTTGAGCGGCGACGGCCGCACATCGACAAGGGCACATTGTGCCGCCGTCAGCCCGGTCGCGGCGAGCGCTGCCGTCGCCGTCGCGAGGTCCTTCTGCTGCGCCGCGACATCGGCACGCCGCAGCAGCGCCGCGGTGCGGATCGGATCGGCGGCGGAAAGCTGTGTCTCCGGCGCCGCGACGATGTCGGCGAGCACCGCCGCCGCCGTGTCGCGCTGCCGCTCCCACAGATGCACCTCAGCCAGCCGCAGCCGCGCCAGCATCGCCAGCCGGGTTTCGCCGGCGGCATCATAATGCGCCACCAGCCGCCGCAGCTCGGCCATGTTCGCGTCGGCCGGATTACGCGAGCGGTAGAACGGGTCTATCGCCAGGCCGATCTCGACGATGCCGATGGCAGCGGCCGGTGCCGCCGCCGCCTTCAGCAACGCCAGCCGGCGACGCCTGGCCTGGTCCTGCACGTCGGGCGCCGCCGCCTGGTTCCAGCCGATGACACGCAAAACCGGGATAAGTTCGGCAGCGGCCGTGCCATGCGCCTTTTCCCGCGCCTGCAATTCGGCAAGATGGACCGGCAGGGACGCGGCATCGCTGCTGCCCGCCGCTGCCGCCGGGACCAGGCCCACCCGATCATACCATTCTGTCTCGGCACGGTAAAAAGCGGCATCGACGGGATCGAAGCCGCCGCGGCCGGTCTGGCAGCGGATTTCCATGCGGATCACCTGGCGCCAGAAGGGTTCGACCTTGGCGGCCTCGTCGGCGCGCCAGCTCCAGCTGCGCACCGCCTGGACGAACACTGATTCCGGGCCGGTATCGTCGCCGGCGGCGCGCCCGCCAGCGCCGGCGGCGGCATAGACCGGCGTCACCCCATAGACCTTGCCGGTTTCGGCGATGGAAAACTCGATCACCGCGACAGCATCCGTCGCCACCGTCGTCAGCGGCGCGCAGGCCGGCAGATTGCGATCGGTCGGCGTCGCCAGCCCCGCTTTGAGCAGATAGCCGGCGCCCGAAAAAGCGACGAACTTCGCGATCTCCTCGCGATTGTCCGTCAGGTGGCTGGCGATCAGCAGATCGCCGCGCACCCGCATGTCGGCAGCGTTGATCCGCAGCGTGGTGGCACCACCGGCGATTCCGGCCGCAGCCAGCAGCCGGCGCCGCGCCAGGTACGGCCGGCCGTTGTTGAGATCGATGCGCGCGCGCAGCGATTCGACCAGCGCCCGCGTATCGCCCTTGGCGAGTTTCTCGGGCGGCAGCGCCAGCAGCGCGTCCGCCAGCTGGCGCGCCTCGTCGGGGGCCGACCAGATCAGCGTGCGGGCCAGCGCAGCGCGCAGGCTGATGCCTTGCGGCGTGTCGGCCGCCATGGCGCCGCTGTCCAGCACCTCCCGATAGCCGCGGGCGGCGCTGTCGATCTTGCCGTAACTCTCCGCGATGGCGGCGAGGCGATAGCGGGCATAGGCCTGTTCCTCGCGATCCGCGGGCTGGGTCAGCGCTGCCGCCGCCGCCGCCAGTTGCGGTTCGGCGGCCTCGGTCTCGCCCAGCGCCGCCAGCGCGGTGCCGAGCCGCAGGCGGACGACATTCGCCGACCGCGACCGCGAGGCATCGCGAAAGCGCTTCAGCAATGCGGTGAAGGCATCCCGCGCCTCGGCGGCCTTGCCGGCATCGAGCAGTGCCTGGGCGGCATCGAAATCCTGCTGAATGGTGCCGGCATGCGCCGTACTGGCCAGCACAAGGAGCATGACGGCGATCGTGCGCATTCCCGACTCCTGACGTCCACTTCTGATCCTAGCGGGACGGCCGCCGGCAGCCAATTGGCACCGGCCGCGAACCGGTCCGCAATGGCAGGGTCGGGCTGCCTGCGGCTGTTCATGACATATGTTCTTTATTTGTTCTTGTAGTCGGCGCAAGCTGCCGGCATGTCGATTCGTCCCCTGCCGGCGCGTGGCGCCACCGCCAACGGCCTGTCGGCGCGCTTCGACGATCTTGCCCATGCCGCCGATGGCGGCTGGCGCGAGGACGAAGTCACCGTCGATGGCGGGCCGCCGCCGCTGCGCACCACCGTCACCATCGAGCGGCCGAAGACCGCGATCACCCGCAACGCCTCGCCGGACCTGCCGTTCGATCGCTCGATCAACGCCTATCGCGGCTGCGAACATGGCTGCATCTACTGCTTCGCCCGGCCCAGCCATGCCTTTCACGGCCTGTCGCCGGGCCTCGATTTCGAAAGCCGGCTGTTCGCCAAGCCCGATGTGCCGGCGCTGCTGAAGGCCGAGCTGGCCCGCAAGGGCTATCAATGCCGGCCGATCGCGCTCGGCACCAATACCGATCCCTATCAGCCGATCGAGCGCGACTGGCGCATCACCCGCGGCATCCTCGAAATCCTGCACGGCTGCGACCATCCGGTCACCATCACCACCAAGTCGGATCGCGTCACCCGCGACCTCGATCTGCTCGGCGCCATGGCGGCGAGGAACCTCGCCGCCGTCATGCTGTCGGTCACCTCGCTCGATCCGGCCACCGCGCGAACGCTCGAACCGCGCGCGCCGGCGCCACACCGCCGCATCGCCGCGATCCGGGCCTTGAGCGACGCCGGCGTGCCGGTGTGGATCTCGATCTCCCCGGTCATCCCCGCCATCAACGACCATGAAATCGAAGCCATCGTCGAGGCCGGCGCCGCCGCCGGCGCGGTCGGCGCCTTCTCCATGCCGGTCCGCCTGCCGCATGAAGTGGCGCCGCTGTTCCGCGACTGGCTCGTCACCCACCACCCCGATCGCGCCGCCCGCGTCATGTCGCACATCCAGGAAATGCGCGGCGGCCGCGACAACGACCCGCGCTTCTTCGAACGCTTCCGCGGCCAGGGCCCCTACGCCGCGCTGATGCGCCAGCGCTTCGAACGCGCCGTTGCCAAGGCCGGCCTCGATGCACCGCGCGCCGATCTCGATTGCACGCTGTTCCGGCCGCCTTCCGATCAGTTTTCGTTGTTTTGAGGGAAGCAAGTGTGCCTCCGGCGGCTGGGGCCTTATGCCCCAGACCCCATCTTGTTGGTCGCGCACAGGCCAACGGCGTTCAGGCACAACCCAACGAAATGGGGTCTGGGGCCCAAGGCCCCAGCCGCCGGAGGCACATCACGCCGTCGGCAGGCGGTAATCCTTGTACTGCTCGCGCAGCGCCGTCTTCAGCAGCTTGCCGGTGGCGGTGTGCGGCAGGTCGGCGACGACCAGCACATCGTCGGGCAGCCACCATTTGGCGATCTTACCGTCGAGATGGGCGAGCACGCTTTCCTTGGTGACGCTGGCGCCGTCCTTGGCGCGGACCAGCAGCAGCGGCCGTTCGTCCCACTTCGGGTGGGGCACGCCGATCACCGCGGCTTCGGCGACGCCGGGCGCGCCGACGGCGGCATTTTCGAGGTCGATCGAGCTGATCCATTCGCCGCCCGACTTGATGACGTCCTTCGATCGATCGACGATCTGCATGTAGCCGCCCGGATCGAGCGTCGCGACATCGCCGGTATCGAACCAGCCTTCGGCGTCTGTCACCTGGCCGCCGTCACCCTTGAAATAGCTGCCGACGATCCACGGCCCGCGCACCAGCAGCCGGCCGAAGGCGCGTCCGTCGCGCGGCAGTTCCAATCCATCGTCGCCGACGATCTTCATCTCGACGCCGAAGGTCGCCCGGCCCTGCTTGGTGCGATAGTCGATCTGCCGGTCGAGCGGCAGCGCGGCGACCGTGGAACAGGGCGTGCCGACCGTGCCGAGCGGCGACATCTCGGTCATTCCCCATAGCTGCAGCACGGTAACGCCGTGCAGGTCGGCGAACTGCTCGATCAGCGCGCGCGGCACCGCAGAACCGCCGATGGCGGTGCGATCGAGCCGGCCGAGGCCGCCGCCGTGCTTCTCGATATGCTGCAAGAGGCCGAGCCACACCGTCGGCACCGCCAGCGCCAGGTCGACGCCTTCCTTGACGATCATGCGCTGGATGGTCGGCGCGTCGAAATTCGGCCCTGCCATCACCAGCTTGGCACCGGTCAACGCCGCGACATAGGGGATCGACCAGGCATTGGCATGATACATCGGCACCACCGGGAAGACGCTGGTCTGGGCGCTCATCCGGAAGGTGTCGGTCATCGCCGCGGCCATGGCGTGCAGCACGTTGGAACGATGGCTGTACTGGACGCCCTTGGGGTTGCCGGTGGTGCCGCTGGTGTAGCAGAGTCCGGCGGGCGCGAATTCGTCGAGCACCGTCCAGGGATCGCCGGCGCTTTCGGCGGCGATCAGCTCTTCGTAGCAGAGCAGGTTCAGCGCGGTTTCCGGCATGTGCGCGCGGTCGGTCAGCAGCACGAAATGCTCGATCGTCGTCAGCCGCGGCGCCAGCCGCTCGATCATCGGTACGAAGGTCAGATCGAAGAACAGCACCCGGTCTTCGGCATGGTTGGCGATATAGACGATCTGATCGTCGAACAGCCGCGGGTTGATGGTGTGCGCCACCGCCCCCATGCCCGAAATGCCGTACCAGCTTTCGACATGGCGATGGGTGTTCCAGGCCAGCGTCGCGACGCGCTCGCCGGGCTGCACGCCGAGCGTGCGCAAGGCCGCAGCGACCTGGCGGGCGCGGCCATGGATGGTGCGCCAGTTGCTGCGCACTTCTTCGCCCTCGCAGGTCAGCGCCACGACCTCGCGGTCGCCATGATAGAGTGCCGCGTGGTCGATCAGCTTCCAGACCAGCAATGGCCAGTCCTGCATGGTGCCGTGCATTCCCGCTCCCCAGCGATTTTTTCGGTTACAGCCCTGTTACCGTGGCCGGCGGCTGTGATGCAATCGGCCTGCAGCGGCCGGCACGACGCAAAGCCGCTTGACACCGGAACAAAAGAAGAACAAACCATGCGTCCAATCGGGGACGAATCATCATGGCTCTGCTGCTCACAGTCTTCATCACCGTCGCTTTCGCTGCAACCTATGCGCTGGTCGCCGCGATGATCGGCGAGCGCGCCGGCGATATCCTCGTGGCGCTCAGCGGCCGGCCGCGCCACAGCGCCGCGCCGGCTCAGGCGCCGGCGTCGGCCATCGCTTCGCGGCGTCTCATCCTGGCATAGCTCCGTACCGACATCGGGATGCAGGCGGCATAGGCCAGCGTCAGCACGGTCAGCGTCGGCCAGGGCGCCGAGAACAGCGCGCCGGCGAACAGCCCGACGCCGGCCAGCGCCGGCAGCCGCCATGCCGGGCGCAACCGCACCGCCGCCCAGCTGTAGGTCGGCACGCTCGACGCCATCAGCGCCGCCACGCCAACCGTCACCGCCGCGACCACCCCGGCGCGCACCGCCCAGCCCTCGGTGAGCAACGGCCCCAGCCAGAAGCTGATGATCAGCGGCGTCAGGGTCAGTGCCGCGCCCGCCGGTGCCGGCACGCCGGTCAGGAACCCCGGCCTTTTGTGCGGGGCCGCGGCGCCATCCAGCTGCGCATTGAACCGCGCCAGCCGCAGCCCGCAGCTGACGGCATGGGCCAGCGCGATCACCCAGCCGGCGCCGGGCAGTTGCTGTAGCGACCAGAGATAGACGATCAGCGCCGGGGCGACGCCGAACGCCGTCATGTCGGAAAGCGAATCGAGCTCGGCGCCGAAACGGCTGGTGCCCTTCAGCAGCCGGGCGATCCGGCCATCGATGCCGTCCAATACGCCGGCGACGATCACCGCCGCCACCGCCTTTTCCCATTCGCCGCCGATGGCGAAGCGCACGCCGGTCAGCCCGGAGCACAGCGCCAGCACGGTGACGGCATTGGGGATCAGCGCCCGGATCGGGATGGCGGCGCGGCGCGAGCGCCGGACCGGAGTGCCGGCGGGTTCGACCACGCCTATTGCGCCAGGCCGCGCGGGCTGGTCAGCTCGCCGCGGCGGCCGAGCACGGTTTCGCCGGCGATGGCGCGCTGCCCGACGATCACCGCGGGGCCATAGCCGGGCGGCAGAAACACATCGACGCGGCTGCCGAAGCGGATCAGGCCGATGCGCTCGCCCACCGTTACCCGCGCCCCCGGCTCGACGAAGCGCATGATGCGCCGCGCCACCAGCCCGGCGATCTGGGTAAAGGCGACGCGCAGGCCGTTGCCGTCCTCGACGATGAAATATTGCCGTTCATTGTCCTCGCTCGCCTTGTCGAGATCGGCGTTCAGGAACTTGCCCGGCACATAGACGATGCGGGTGATGGTGCCGGCGATCGGCGATCGGTTCACATGGACGTCGAAGACGCTCATGAAGACCGATACCCGCGTGCACGGGCCCGGCGGCAGGCCGCCTTCGCCGGCGAGCTGGCGCGGCGGTTCGACGGTGGTGATCAGGCTGATCAACCCGTCGGCCGGCGAGACGATGACATTGTCGCCGAGCGGCGTAACCCGCACCGGATCGCGGAAGAAGGCAGCGATCCAGATCGTCAGGCCGAACAACAGCCAGGCGACGACCTCCCATTCCAGGATGAAGCCGGTGACCAGCACCGCGACCCCGGCGGCGCCGACGAACTTGCGGCCTTCGGGGTGCATCGACGGCACCCGGTAGCGGGCGGATTCGCCCGGCACCACCGCCAGCGGGCGATCGGGAACGGGCTCGAATTCGGTCGGGAGTTCACTCATCGTCGAAGTGGCTTACCCGACCGACACGGCGGGCGCAAATCGCGGCGCGCGTTTCAGGGGGTCAGCCGCAGGATGCGCGCCGGCAGCGTGCCGCCTTCGAAGCGGTTGCCGGTGGTCAGCACCAGCAGCGCCGCGCCGTCGATGGCGACCGCGGTGCAGGATTCACAGCCGCTGGCCAGCAGCACGCGCTCCGGCCGCCCCGGCGCCATCTGCAGCAAGCGGTCGCCGTGCGTCGTCACATAGACGCTGCCATCGGCGGCAAAGGCGAAATCATCGACCGGCCCGGTGGCCAGCCACGGCTGCGGCGGCCCGGCGGCGCTGCCATCGGCGGCGATGGCGATGCGGTCGATGGTGCCGGCCGCCGAGTTCGACACATATAGCGCGCCATCCCGCCATTTCAGGCCGTTGGCGCCGGGCCTGCCGCCCGTCGCAAGGGCGCCGGCCAGCCGCGGATCGGCGAGCCAGGCGGTGACGGCGCCGCTCGCCGGATCGAAGTGCCAGATCGTCGCGGCAATCGAATCGGCGATCAGCCAGCCGCTGCCGTGGCGGGCGATGCCGTTCAGGAATTTCGCCGCCGGCACCGGCACTTCGCGCTGCACCCGGCCCTCGCCGTCGAGCAGCAGGATGCGATTGGTGGCGAGGAAACCCGGCCCCTCGGTGAACGACTTGCCATGCGCGGTGACGATATAGCCGCTGCCCATGGTGGCGATTGCGACCGGATGCGCCGGCAGCATCGCCAGCGCCGCGAACGGCCCGGCGCCGCGCCCGACCAGCAGTCGGGAATCGAGATAGGAGGTGACGACGAAGCGGCCATCGGGCAGCGCCACCAGGTTTTCGAGAAAAGCGCCGGGATATTCGGCCACGACTTTCGGCGCCGGCGCCGCCGCGGCGAGCAGCAGGCCCGCCACTGCCATAAACGTCCGGCGCATCGTCACCTCCACCGCTCGGCATCCGCGCCAGCATCCGCGCCAGCATCCGCGCCAGCATCCGCGCCAGCA
>JAIXZK010000410.1 GCA_027489695.1 Sphingomonadales bacterium | reverse complement strand
TTCGCCGGCCATCGCGTCGGCGCGGGCGAACAGCGCGGCGCGGGCCTCCGCGAGCCTTGCGGGGATGGCGCTGCGGCGATGCGCACCGCAGCCAGCGACCAGCGCGGTCAGTTCCGGCAGGGTCGCCTTGGCATCGCCGTGGATCGCCGCGGTGGCGGCGAAATTCTTGCCGATCTGCCAGGGTTCGTCGTCGAGATGGACGAGCTTCGTTCCCGGTGCCAGCGCTTCCACGCCGGTCGCCTGGCTCTGGGTCAAAAGATCGGCGCCGATCGAGACGAGCAGATCATGCTTTTCCATCACCGCGCGCAGCGCCGGCGTCATCCGCGGCACGGTGCCGGCATAGAGGCGATGGTTCGACGGGAAAGCGGCGGTGTTGGCCATGCCTTCGAGATAAACGGGAGCGCCGATGGCTTCGGCGAAGGCCGCCAGTTCGTCATGCGCGTCCGATTTGGCGACATGATCGCCGGCGAAGATCACCGGGCTTTGCGCGGCGCGGATCAGGTCAGCCGCCGCCGCGATGGCAACGGCATCGCCGCGCAGCCGGGCGCCGATGCGGGTGGGGGCGAGCATGTCGAGATCGGCGGGCGCCATCGCGGTCAGCACATCGCCGGGGATCGAGAGGAACACCGGGCCGGTGGGGGCAGTGAGCGCCACTTTCGCGGCACGACGGATGGCGCGCGGCAGTTCGGCCAGGCTGTTGACCTCGAACGACCATTTGCACAGCGGCCGCGCCATGGTGGCGAGATCGTCCCACAGCAATGGCTCGGTCAGCCGGATGCTCATGTCCTGCTGGCCGGCGGTGACCAGGATCGGCGCGCCGGCCCTTGCTGCATTGTAGAGCATGCCCATGGCATTGCCGAGGCCGGGGGCAGCGTGCAGGTTGCACACCGCCAGCCGGCCGGTCGCCTGCGCAAAGCCATCGGCCATGCCCATCACCACGACTTCATTGAGCCCGAGGATGTAACGGATGCGATCCTCGACAACGAGCGCATCCATCAGCGGCAATTCGGTGGTGCCGGGATTGCCGAAGATCAGCTCGACACCCTCGGAGGCGAGCAGATCGAGCAGGATGTGCTTGCCGGGGCGGGGGGCTCGTTGATCGGTCATGGCGCCGCGATACTATAGCCGACGCCAATGGCAAACCGGCGGGGGCGGGGATGGCAGGACGCAGCACGATCGATCGTCGCATGGTCTGGGCGGCGCTGGCGGCGGTACCGCTGCTGGTTTTTGTCGGCGTGATGGCGGCGCGCGAAGGCAGCCGCATCGTCGGCGGACTCGTGCTGGCGCTGGCGGTCTTCGGCGGCGTGGGCGTGCTGCCTGGCCTGTCGTCGCGGCTTGATCTGACCTGGGACGAGGGCGGCGTGACGGGGCCGAGCCAGGCCTGGGGGCCTTACATCGGCCTCGGTCGGCGCCGGCTCGATTGGGACGAGATCGCCGGCATCGGCGGCACCTGGGCGGATTATGCCTTTGTCGCCAGCGCCGATGGACGCCGCATCTACTGGACGGAAATGCACCGCGGCCATGCCGGCTTCATGCGCGCGCTGCGGCGGCGGCGGCCGGATTTGTTTGAATCAAATCGGCCGCCGGCGGCTGGGGCCTGAGGCCCCAGACCCCATTTCCTTTTGGCTTTCGGGCGCAGACCGCCGGATTTCGTGCTTGAACCCGAACAAGATGGGGTCTGGGGCCCAAGGCCCCAGCCGCCGGAGGCGAAAAAACGTCGCCGGAGGCGAAAAACGCCGCCGGAGGCAGAAAAATCACTGCCAGAGGCTGCTTCTACCAGTTTCCGGTTCCCAGACCGCCCTTGATCGGCCCCTTGATCCGGTCCGTCACCCAGCCGCCGTAGTAGCCGCCGGGTTGCGGCCGGGCGCGTTCGGGGCCGACGAAACAGGCGAATTTTGCCGGGTAGAAGGCGAAGAAACCGGCGATGGCGCGGTAGTTTTGGCCGAGGTCGTCGAGCGGATCGGGGTAGGTCCAGGCGGCATCGGGTACGCGGATGCCGCCGGGCAGCAGCAGATCCTGGCTGACGGCGGCGCCTTTCCATTCGCAAAGGCTGATGTTTTCGTTCGGAACCAGGGTGGCGGTGACGTCGGCGGGGGCGAAATAGGGCACGGGCGCGCCGGCGGTCTCGCAGATCCAGACCGGATTGGTGGTGGCGGCGATGACGATGCCATCATGTTCGACGCGCAGCGCTTCGTTGCCGAAGCGGGTGAGCGGCGGGCGGGGGTAATCCCAGACCGATTCCTCGCCGGGCCCGACGGGTTCGCGTGGCGGCCGCGGCGATGTCGCCCAATGGGCCCGGGCCGGTCCGACCATGGCGAGCAGTCGCGCATGGCCGGGCAGCGAAGTCACGGAATCAGTTCGCCTTCCGTCACTGGCGGCAGCCGGAAGCTGCCATCGAGCAGCGGCGTGCCGGGCAGATAGCCGCGCCAGACCAGCACGAACTTGCCCTTGGGGGCGGGCAGCCAGTTGACGACGCGCTCGCCCGAGGGCCGGCTGGCCTGGACGAAGATCTCGTAGCTGCCATCCCGTTCGGAACGCAGGTGTTTTGCCTGGCTGCCGACGGCGAAGCGATCGAGGTCATTGGCAACGAAGAACAGCCGGCCGCTGGCATCGGGCTCGTACATGGTCAACGACCAGAAGGCGCCGACCGGCAGGCGCGCCGGCATTTTTACCCGCCAGGATTTGGCGCCGGTGAGCGGCTCGCCGGCGGCATCGCTGCGCGCCGTCAGGTACATCGCCTCGATGCGCGGCAGGGCGGCCAGGCCCCCCAGGGCGATCAGGCTGCGCAGTTCGTCGTCCTCGCCGAAATCGCCAATGGCGGCCTTGGGATAGTTCCAGCCGTCGATCATTTCGCCGGCGGCGGCCAGGCCGCCCTTCAGCTCGGCGCGGAACTGCGGCAGGGCGCGCTCCCACAGCGCCAGGGTTTCCGGCGTCATGGCTTCGGGCGCACCGGCCATGCCCTGGCGGAAGAAGGCGTGGGTGCGGGCGATCAGCGCTTCATTGGCCGAGGAGCGCTCGATGGCCTCGTTGACGACGGCGAGGAAGGTCTTGGCATCGGGTTCGGCCGGGGCGGCGTTGGTGACCGGCACCGGCGCTTCGCGGTCCGGCGGCACTTCGATGGCGAATTGCTGAAGGGCAGCGGCGGCGCCAGGCACATCCTCGCGATCGCTGACCAGCACACGGATCAGCAGCCAGGCGTCGTTGGTGGGTGATCGCACCAGCTGCGTGCCGGCCGGTGCCTCGCCGGTGAAGCCGGGGCCGACGATGGCGAACTTTCCGGGACCGGTGCGGGTGCCGAGAATCGCGACATTGTCGGTCATCAGGCTCATCAGCGCTGCCGAATGATAGCGGCCGTTCAGCTGCGGTACCGTCAGGATCACCGGGCCGGCGGCGAGATCGAGCCAGGCGCTGCCGTAGAGCGTGTCGTTGTTGGGCGTGGTGATTTCGCGGCTGCTGGCGTCGGCGAGCGTCAGCCGCGGCAGGATGAAATTGACAAGATTGGGTGCCCCGGAGACTTCGCGCGCCCGGCCGAGCTGGACGCCGCGGGTGCGCATCACTTCATAGATCGGGAAGGCGATGCGGAAAGCCTGGCGGAGTTTCGCCAGTTCCTCGGTTTCGGGCAGGGGCTCCGCCTTGACGACCGCCGGTGTTGCAGCGGGCCGCGCAGCCGGCCGGGCCACGGCCGGCCGGGCCACCGCCGGGCGCTTCGCCGGCGCCGCCTCGATGGCGACGGGCAGGGCGAGCAACAGCAACGCCAGGGCGTGAAGGCCGGAATTCAGGCTGCGCATGCTCTCTCCCCGAGGGGGCACCCCTCTCATTTTGTGCCGTCAATGCCGGGTGGCACCTTTGGCGTAAAGAGGCTGCACAGTCTTTCCGGAGCCGACACCATGCATGAAGCCTATATCGTTGCCGCCGCGCGCACCGCGGGAGGGCGCCGCGGCGGCCTGCTGCGGGACTGGCATCCCGCCGATCTCGCCGGCCTGGTGCTCGATGCGCTGGTCGATCGCTCGGGCGCCGATCCGGCGCTGATCGAGGATGTCATCATGGGCTGCGTCAGCCAGTTCGGCCAGCAATCGGCCAATGTCGCGCGCAACGCGGTATTGTCGTCGAAATTGCCGGAATCGGTGCCGGCGACCAGCGTCGATCGCCAATGCGGTTCGTCGCAGCAGGCGCTGCACTTTGCGGCGGCAACGGTGATGAGCGGCCAGATGGACGTGGTGATCGCCGCCGGTACGGAGAGCATGACGCGCGTGCCGATGGGCGCGCCCGCCAAGCTTGCCCATGAAAGCGGCATGGGTTCGCCCTTCGGCGGGCCGGCGATGAAGGCGCGCTACCCCGGCGTGCAGTTCAGCCAGTTCGCCGGCGCCGAAATGATCGCGGTCAAATATGGCCTGACGCGGGACGCGCTCGACGAATTCGGCTGGCAGAGCCAGGTAAAGGCCGCCACCGCCGCCAATGCCGGTGCTTTCGATGCGGAAATCATCCCTGTCATGGTGACGACCCACGAAGGCGAAGCAAAAGCCCATATGGTTGACGAAGGCATCCGCTTCGAAGCGACGCTGGAAGCCACCAAGGCCGTGAAGCTGCTGGCCGAAAATGGCCGGCTGACGGCGGCGACCTCATCGCAGATCTGCGATGGTGCCTCGGGGGTGATGATCGTCAACGAACGCGGCCTGAAGGCGCTGGGTGTCGAACCGATCGCCCGCATCCATCACATGACGGTGGTCGGCGAGGATCCGGTGATCATGCTGGAGGCGCCGATCGGTGCCACCCGCAAGGCGCTGGCGCGCGCCGGCATGCACGTCGACGACATCGATCTTTATGAAGTGAACGAAGCCTTTGCCTCGGTACCCATGGCCTGGCTGCAGGAACTCGGCGCCGATCCGGCGCGGCTCAATGTCAATGGCGGCGCCATCGCGCTGGGCCATCCGCTCGGTGCTTCCGGCACCAAGTTGATGACGACGCTGCTCCATGCGCTTTCGGCGCGCGGCAAGCGTTGGGGTCTGCAGACGATGTGCGAAGGCGGCGGGCTCGCCAATGTCACCATCGTGGAGAAATTGTGATGCCGGCCTTTACCCAGATCGCACTCGACATCGACGGCCCGGTCGCGACGATCACCCTCGATCGCGAAGCCAAGATGAATGCCTTCACCGGCACGATGATGGAGGAGCTGATCGCTGCCTTCGACGTGACCGATGCCGATGATTCGGTGCGCGCCGTCATCGTTACCGGGCGTGGCCGGGCGTTCTGCGCCGGCGCCGATCTTTCCGCCGGCGCCGCCACCTTCGATTATGAAAAGCTGGGCGGCGGTCGCGCCGGCCCGGTGCGCGAGGATGGCAGCATCGACTATGGCCATGAAGCGGTGCGCGATGGTGGCGGCCGTGTAACCATGCGCATTTTCAAGTCGTTGAAGCCCGTCATCGCCGCGGTCAATGGCGCTGCCGTCGGCATCGGCGTCACCATGCAACTGGCGATGGACGTGCGCATGGCCTCCGAATCGGCGCGATTCGGCTTCGTCTTCGCCCGCCGCGGCATCGTCCCCGAGGCCGGATCAAGCTGGTTCCTGTCAAAGCTGGTCGGCCTGCCGCAGGCGCTCGAATGGTGCATGACCGGCCGGGTGTTCGGCGCTGCCGAAGCGCTCGCCGGCAAGCTGGTGCGCTCGGTTCATGCCCCCGAGGATCTGTTGCCAGCGGCACGCGCCCTGGCGCTGGAAATCGCCGAGAACACGGCGCCGGTCTCCGTGGCGCTGACCCGGCAGATGCTGTGGCGGATGGCCGGGGCGGAAAGCCCCTGGGACGCGCATCGCCTTGATTCGCGAGCGATTTATGCGCGCGGCCGGGCCGGCGATGCCAAGGAGGGCGTCGTCTCCTTCCTGGAGAAGCGTGCCCCCGTCTACCCCGACAAGGTCAGCACCGACATGCCGGACTTCTACCCCTGGTGGGAGGCGGAAACCTACCGCTGACCTTCCATCGATAACCAGATAGGTGTTTTGTGCTTGACAAGCGCAACGCTATCGGTTAGAGAAACGGCACGCTTCAGAAATCCGCCGAAAGACAAGGCGCTCCGGTCTCCGGGGCGCCTTTTTCATTGGCAACAGGGGGACCGGATGGCCCATCGCAACGTTCGCTGGCCGGTACGGGATCGCCAGCGCTTCATCGCTACCCTCACCGAAACCGGCAACCCGGCCGCCGCTGCCGCCGCAATCGGCGAGACGCTCGCTGCCGCCTATCGCATGCGCGAGCGCTGGCCGCAGCTCGCCGAGGAATGGCAGCAGGCGCTCGGCATCGCCTGGGAACAGGTCGAAATGCGGGTGCTGGCGACGCTGCTCGCCGGCGAGGCCGGGAGCATCGACGCAAGGGTGGCATTGGAAATGCTCAAGCGTCGTCCGGCGCCGGCCGCGGTGTTGCCGGCGCCGCGCCCGCTCACCACCCTCGACGCCGCCAGCCTGATGCGGGTGCGCAGCGAAATCCGCGCTTTGGCCGCCCCGGTCGAATGATCGCTAATCTCTGTTTTGGCAGGAGAGGGGAGCAAGAAGAGTGCCTCCGGCGGCTGGGGCCTGCGGCCCCAGACCCCCAATTCTCCACGCTACGAACCATGGTCCCCTGCGATGAAGCGGCGGCCAACAAATGGGGGTCTGGGGCCTCAGGCCCCAGCCGCCGGAGGCCCGCTTCCCTCAGAACGGCGCGATCACGCTCGCCGAAAAATACACCACCGTCGCCCCCGGCGGGGCGTT
>JAIXZK010000058.1 GCA_027489695.1 Sphingomonadales bacterium | reverse complement strand
GCCATGGCCAATGCCGCCGGATCGAAGGGTGAGCGTGGCGATACGGAAGCCTCGCAGCAGGGCAGGGCGGGTCTGCGCCTGCAGCACAAGCTGCCCAATGCTCGCGTGGTCTATGTCTCCGCCACGGGGGCGACGACGGTCCACAACCTCGCCTATGCGCAAAGGCTCGGACTTTGGGGTGGCGATGACTTCCCTTTCGCCACCCGCGCCGAGTTCGTTGAGGCCATTGAAGCCGGCGGGGTGGCGGCGATGGAGGTCCTCGCCCGCGATCTGCGGTCGCTCGGGCTCTACACCGCTCGGTCGCTGTCCTATGACGGCGTCGAATACGAGATGTTGGAACATGCGCTGACGACGGAGCAGCGCGGCATCTACGATGCCTATGCCGGGGCCTTCGCCATCATCCACAACAACCTCGCCGCCGCGATGGAGGCGGCCAACATCACGGGTGACAGTGGCACGCTGAACCGGCAGGCCAAGTCTGCCGCGCGGTCTGCCTTCGAGAGCGCAAAGCAGCGGTTCTTCGGCCATCTGCTGACTAGCATGAAAACCCCCACGCTGATCGCTTCCATCGATGCCGATCTCGCCGCAGGCCATGCGGCCGTCATCCAGATCGTCTCGACCGGCGAGGCACTGATGGAGCGCCGCCTGTCGGAGATCCCGACCGAGGAGTGGAACGACATCCGCGTCGACATCACGCCACGGGAATACGTCCTGGACTACCTCGCCCATTCATTTCCGGTGCAGCTCTATGAGCCCTTCACCGACAGCGAGGGCAATCTGTCCTCTCGGCCCGTGGTGCGTGATGGCCAGCCGGTCGAATGCCGCGAGGCCGCCCGCAGGCGCGATGCCCTGATTGAAAAGCTGGCCTCGCTTCCTCCCGTCCCGGGCGCGCTCGACCAGATCGTCCAGCGCTTCGGCACCGATCTCGTGGCCGAGGTCACGGGCCGCTCGCGCCGCATCGTGCGCAAGGGCGAGGGGCACGCCGCGCGGCTTGTCGTCGAAAGCCGTGCCGGCTCGGCCAACCTGTCCGAGACCGCCGCCTTCATGGATGATCAGAAGCGCGTCCTGGTCTTCTCTGATGCTGGCGGCACGGGTCGCAGCTATCACGCCGATCTCGGCGCCAAGAACCAGCGCCTGCGGGTCCATTACCTTCTGGAGCCCGGTTGGAAAGCCGATGCGGCCATCCAGGGTCTGGGCCGCACCAACCGCACCAATCAGGCGCAGCCGCCGCTGTTCCGTCCGGTGGCCACCGATGTGAAGGCGGAGAAGCGGTTCCTGTCGACCATCGCGCGCCGCCTCGACACGCTCGGCGCCATCACGCGGGGTCAGCGTCAGACCGGGGGCCAGGGGCTGTTCCGGCCCGAGGACAACCTCGAGAGCTCTTATGCCCGCGACGCGCTGCGCCAACTCTATCGCCGCATCTATCGCGGCGATGTCACGGGCTGCTCCCTCGGGGCTTTCGAGGATGCGACCGGCCTCAGCCTGACCGATGACAACGGGCTGAAGGATGACCTGCCGCCGATCACGACCTTCCTCAATCGCCTGCTGGCACTGACGATCGACATGCAGGCCGTGCTCTTCTCGGCCTTCGAGGAATTGCTCGACCAACGGATCGAGGGCGCCATCGCCGCCGGGGTCTATGACCTCGGGCTCGAGACGCTGCGTGCCGAGAGCTTCCGCGTCACAGATGCGCGGGTGATCTATACCCATCTCGGTTCCGGCGCAGAAACCCAACTGCTGACCATCGCGGAAAAGCGCCGCAACACACCGACCTCCCTCGCGGACGCGCTGGACTGGCTCGATGACCCGAAGGCGCGGCTTCTGGTCAACAGCCGCTCCGGCCGGGCGGCGGTGCAGGTGCCCGCCACCAGCCTGATGCTGGATGACGGCACCATCGAGCCCCGCCTTCGTCTGATCCGCCCGATGGAGTCGAGCACGGTCTCTGCCAGGATGATGGAGGACACCCAGTGGCTCGAGGCCGACCGCGCGTCCTTCACCGCCGCCTGGACTGCGGAACTGGCCGAGGTGCCGGAGTTTTCGGAAGCCACGCTGCACATCGTGGCGGGCCTCCTGCTGCCAATCTGGAAGCAGCTCCCCGATGATGAGACCCGCGTCTATCGACTGCAGACCGATGACGGCCCGCGCATCATCGGCCGCCGTGTCTCACCCGCCTGGGTCGCGACCACGCTGGCAGATGACGCGCCAAGGCTTACGGCGGCGCAGATCCATGCCCTCGTTTTGGAGGGCAAGACGGTCGTGCGCTTGGCCAAAGGGATGGAACTCCATCGCTCGCGGGTGATGGGCGTGAACCGGATCGAACTGTCGGGCTTCACCGAGGCCGCCAAGGACCGGCTCAAGGCCGATGGCTTCTTCTCTGAGATCATCAGCTGGAAGCTGCGCCTGTTCTGCCCGACCGATCCTACTGGCATCGCCGTGCTGGATCGTCTGCTTGCACGGTGTCCTGTGACGGGACTACATGCACGCGGGGGGTGTTGAGCCATGTATTCCGAGACCGAAGAGGTGATCCGCGCTCTGGCGCAAAATGCCGAAGGCGTGTGTCGATCCTACCTTCCCGCCGGTCGGCGGGAAGGGGCCTACTGGATCGTGGG
>JAIXZK010000143.1 GCA_027489695.1 Sphingomonadales bacterium | reverse complement strand
AGGTGAAGACGGCGACGCGATAGTCGGTGCCGCGGGCGAGCACGGCTTCGGGGCGCGCGCCGAGCGCCGCCGCCAGCGCATCGAAATCCTGCGCCGAAATGCTTTCCGTCGACGGCCAGGACGGCAGCGCGACGACATAGCCGGCGTCGCCGGCGCGTTCGACGATCAGCACGCCGGCCTTCACCGTGGAAAAGCGCACCGCGGTCATCGTCGGCACGCTCGACAGGATCAGGTGCCCGGCGGCGAGCGTCGCATGGCCGCAGAGTGCGACCTCGATGCCCGGTGTGAACCAGCGCAGGTCCCAATCGGCGGTCTCGGGATCGGCGCAGGGCACGATGAAGGCGGTTTCGGCGAGGTTGTTCTCCTCGGCGATCTGCTGGAGCACCGCATCGGGCAGCCAGGCCTGCAGCGGCATGACGGCGGCCGGATTGCCGGTGAACGGTGCATCGGCGAAAGCGTCGATCTGGACGAAGGGCAGGCGCATCGCAAATTCCTTCAGGGGTAAAGCAGGCCGGTGGTCCAGGTTTCGCCGCTGCGCGCATAGGTAACACGTTCGTGCAGGCGGTTGGGCCGGTCCTGCCAGAATTCGAATGCCGCGGGGGTGATGCGCCAGCCCGACCAGTGCGCCGGGCGCGGCACGTCGCCCGGGAAGCGCGCGGCGAATTCGGCCATGCGCGCTTCGAAGGTGGCGCGATCGGGCAACGGCCGCGACTGTTCCGACGCCCAGGCGCCAAGCTGCGAATCGCGCGGGCGGGTGGCGAAATAGGCGTCGGCCTCGGCATCGGTCACCGGCGCCGCGGCGCCATCGACGCGGACCTGGCGGGCCAGCGATTTCCAGTGGAAATCCATATGGACCTGGGGGTTGGCGGCGATCTCGAGCGATTTGCGGCTGCCGAGGTTGGTGTAGAAGGTGAAGCCGGCGGCATCGAAGCCCTTCATCAGCACGATGCGCACCGAGGGGCGGCCGTCGGGCGTCGCGGTGGCGAGCGCGAAGGCGTTGGCGTCGGCGGGCTCGCTGGCCTGCGCTTCGGCGAACCAGCGGGCGAAATGGGCGAAGGGATCGGGAAATTCGGTCATGGCGCCCGGCCTAGCGGCACGGGGCGGCAAAGTCATGCCCTGCGGCGATGTGCGAAGCTGGGGGAGAAAAGGGCGGGGGGGATCGCCTGCGGAACGTCCCCCCCTAGTCGGTGGCACCGCCCGCGCGGAGCGAGGGTGGTTATGATGCCCGAACGGCGCCACCGCATCCCGAAAAATCGGGGACAGGGGTGATGCCGGACGATGGGTTCCTCGGGGGAAGAACGGATGGTCCGGCAACGTCGAATGATAAGCAAAAGCCGTGCCAACTCCTTTCAGTTCGATGGCGAGGCGCCACGCCGGGTTGGCGTTGCGCGATGCAATTGCAGGCTGCGAATGGCGTTGCAGTCTGGGGTGGTGGTGCATTGGGTTGCGACTGACACCGCCGAGCAGGCGGTCGCCGCCGGGCCGTCGCCGGGCCATTTCGCTGGCCTTTCGCGCTCCACCCGCCTATTCGTGACATAACCGCGACAGAAGCCTGAAAGCCCAGACAAAACCCAATGGATTCCGTAGTTTCGCCGCCTCCCGCCGGCACCCCCGAGATTCAGCCGATCTCCATCGTCGCCGAAATGCGCACGAGTTTCCTCGATTACGCCATGTCGGTCATCGTCGCGCGCGCGCTGCCCGATGTTCGCGATGGCCTGAAGCCCGTGCATCGCCGCATCCTCTGGGGCTGCGAGGAAAACGGTTTCACCGCCGGCAAGCCCTATCGCAAGTCCGCCCGCATCGTCGGTGACGTGATGGGCAAATATCACCCGCACGGCGACAGTGCGATCTATGACGCGCTGGCGCGGATGACGCAGGACTGGTCGATGCGGCTGCCGCTGATCGACGGCCAGGGCAATTTCGGATCGATGGACCCCGATGCGCCGGCCGCCATGCGCTACACCGAAGCGCGGCTGGCGAAATCCGCCGAAGCGCTGCTGGCGGACATCGAGAAGGACACCGTCGATTTCGTCGCCAATTACGATGGTTCGGAACATGAGCCGGCGGTGCTGCCGGCGCGCTTTCCGAACCTGCTGGTCAATGGCGCCGGCGGCATCGCCGTCGGCATGGCGACCAACATCCCGCCGCACAATCTCGGCGAAGTCGTCGATGCGGTGCGCGCCTATCTGGACGCCGAAGGCGACATCACCACCGCCGATCTGATGAAGCATCTGCCGGCGCCGGATTTCCCGACCGGCGGCCTCATCGTCGGCACGTCCGGGCTCTTCAATGCCTATGATACCGGCCGCGGCTCGATCCTGATGCGCGCCCGCGCCGAGGTCGAGGAAGGCCGCGGCGACAAGCGTTCGCTGGTGCTGACCGAAATCCCCTATCAGCAGGGCAAGAATGCGCTCGTCGAGAAGATCGCCGAGGCGGTGAAGGACAAGCGCATCGAGGGCGTTTCCGATCTGCGCGATGAATCGAACCGCGAAGGCGTCCGCATCGTCATGGAGCTGAAGCGCGACGCCACTGCGGATGTCGTGCTCAACCAGGTCTATCGCCACACCCCGGCGCAGCAGACGTTCGCCATCAACATGCTCGCCATCCGCGGCGGCCGCCCCGAGCTGATGGGCCTGCGCGACATCATCCAGGCGTTCGTGCAGTTCCGCGAGGAAGTCATCACCCGGCGTTCGAAGTTCGAACTCGCCAAGGCGCGCGAGCGGGCGCATGTGTTGATCGGCCTCGTCATAGCCGTCACCAACCTCGACGAAGTCGTCGCCACCATCCGCGCCTCTTCGAGCCCGGCGGCGGCGCGCGAGGCATTGCTGGCGCGCGAATGGGATGCCGCCGAAGTGCTGCCCTATCTGGCGCTGGTCGAGGCCGATGCCGATGCCGACAAGGTCGCCACCATTCGCCTGACCGACGCCCAGGTGCGCGCCATCCTCGATCTGCGCCTGCAGAAGCTGACGGCATTGGGCCGCGACGAGATCGGCGACGAGTTGAAGACGCTCGCCGATACCATCACCGGCCTGCTCGAGATCCTGTCGGATCGGGTGAAACTCTACGCCGTGCTGCGCAGCGAAGTCGAAGCGGTTGCCGACCAGTTCGCGACGAAGCGCAAGACCGAGCTGGTCGCCGGCGGCGACGATCTCGAGGACGAGGATCTGATCGAGCGCGAGGACATGGTGGTGACGGTCACCATGTCGGGCTGGATCAAGCGCGTGCCGCTCGCCGAATATCGGGTCCAGGCGCGCGGCGGCAAAGGCAAGTCCGCCATGGCGACCAAGGACGAGGATGCGGTGACGACGCTGTTCGTCACGTCGACGCACAATCCGGTGCTGTTTTTCTCCTCGGCCGGCAAGGTCTATCGCAAGAAGGTCTGGCGGCTGCCGCTCGGCTCGCGCCAGGCCAAGGGCCGCAGCCTCAACAATTTGTTGCCGCTGGGCGAGGGCGAGACGATCACCACCGTGCTGCCACTGCCCGAGGATGAGGCGGAATGGGGCCGCCTCAACGTGATGTTCGCCACCGCGCGCGGCGGCGTGCGCCGCAACGCCATGGACGCCTTCACCAATGTGCCGACCGCCGGCAAGCTCGCCATCCGCTTCGAGGATGGCGATGACGACCGGCTGATCGGCGTGGCGCTCTGCGAGACCGACGAGGATGTGTTCCTGGCGGCGCGATCGGGCAAGGCCATCCGCTTCCCGGTCGACGATGTCCGTGAATTCGTCTCGCGCACGTCAACCGGCGTGCGCGGCATGACCCTGGACCCCACCGACGAAGTCGTCTCGATGGCGGTGCTCAAGCGCTTCGACGCCTCCCCGGCGGAGCGCGAGGATTATCTGAAGGCGGCGGCGTGGAAGGGCGAGGGCGCCGGGACACGCATCCTCTCCGAAACCCGCCAGGCGCAGTTCGCCGCGGCGGAGGAGTTCATCCTGACCGTCACCGCCAATGGCTTTGGCAAGCGCTCCTCGGCCTTCGAATATCGCCGCTCGGGCCGCGGCGGCCAGGGCATCCGCAACATCGCCGACAGCGATCGCAACGGCGATGTGCTGGCCAGCTTCCCCGGCCATGATGGCGACGAGCTGATGCTGGTCACCGACCAGGCCAAGCTGATCCGCATGAGCGTCACGGATATCCGCATCATGGGCCGCAGCGCCCAGGGCGTGACACTGTTCAAGGTCAACGACGGCGAACATGTCGTCTCGGCGGCATTGATCCCCGCCGATGAAGCCGTGGTCGACGACGAGACCGCCTCAGTCGCCGCGGACGAGCCCGGCCCGGAAACCGGCACTGACGCCGAGGAAAATCAGTAACTGCCCGGCATAATAGCTGTACCAGACGGCAAGGCCATGGACGAAGGCGGGGCCGATCAAGGCCCCGCCGAGGCGCATGATCAGCAGCGTGTCCGATATGACGAACAGCAGTGCGCCGATCACCGCGAGGCGCGGCAGCCGGCTGAGCAGCAGCGCCGCCGCCATGCCGCACAGCAGCACCGAATAGAGCATCAGCGCGCCGACCGGGGTGCCGGCGGGGGAAACCGCCCAGGGCATGGCGAGGCCATAGGCGATCAGCCCGGCCGCGCCGGCGCGCGTGGCGGCGCCGGGCGCCGGCTGGCGGCGGGCGTTGTAGCACGCCATGGCGACGACATGGCCGATGGCAAAGGCGCCGGCGCCGGCGAAGAACAGCCCCGGCAGGTTGAGCAGCACATCGCCGAGCGCGCCGAGCGCCAGGATTGCCGCCAGCCAGCGGCTGGCCGGTCCATTGCCCGGCCGCAGCGCCGCCAGCGCCAGCAGGCCGACGCCGAGTCCTTTCAGCGCCGTGTCGCCAGCAAGGCCGAGGCTGCCGTCGAACCAGGGATAGGCGACACCGGCGAGCAGCGAGAGCAGCAGCAGCGCCCGCCCGGCGGTATCGCCGGGCAGCAACCGAAGCGGCGTGGGGCGAGTTTCAGCAATCGAAGCCATGTTCCGTCATGGCGACAAAAACAGGTGCTTCGCAACGGCTGTGTTTCTTTGTATGGCCGGATTGCGCCGACAGCGCGTGCAACCTGTTTATGGAGAGATCCCACATGAAGACTGCTCTGACGCTGGCGGCTGTGGCCAGCCTGGGCCTGCTGGCCGCTTGCGGCGAGAAGGCGGCGGAAACCACCACCACCACCACCGAAACCACCGCTCCGGCTGCTGCCGATGCGATGGCGACCGCTCCGGCCGCCGACGCCATGGCCGCTCCGGCTGCCGACGCCGCTGCCGCTCCGGCTGCTGACGCCATGGCCGCTCCGGCCGCTGACGCCGCTGCTGCTCCGGCTGCCGACGCCGCTGCGCCGGCCGCCGACGCGATGGCCGCCGAAAAGAAGTAAGCCTCCTTTTTTCGGAGACTTTCGGAAAGGGGTCGGCCCGCAGGGCCGGCCCCTTTTTCGTGTCGGCACGGCGGCTTGCGGCGGCCGCGATTGCCACCGGCCGGGTTCAAAGCGCGTTCAGGCGGCAACCGCCAGGGCGGTGATATTGACCATGGCGCCGCCAGCCCCTAGCGCCATCGGCAAAGTCCAAGGGAGGAAATGCCATGAACAGTCTCGTGCGTCCTGTTGTCGCTGCCATGCTGGCCAGCGCCGCGCTGGTGGCCGCCGTGCCCGCCGCCGCGCAGAAGCCGGCGGCCGCGCCGGCGCAAAAGCCGTTGAAGCTGTCGAAGCCGGTGATGGTCATCCTCGCCGAAGTCCAGAAGCTGCAGGCCGCCGGCGATTTCGCCGGGTCGCTGCCCAAGCTGGCCGAAGCCCTGGCGGTGCCGGCGCCCAATGCCGATGATGTTTTCGCGACGCTGCAGCTGCGGTTGAACGCTGCGATCAAGGTCAGCGACAATGCGCTCATCGAGGATTCGCTGGGTCGCCTGCTCGCCACCGGCCGCGTGCTGCCCGAGGACCAGCCGAAGTATCTGCGCAACATCGGCGCCTTCGCCATGCAGCGGAAGGATTATGCCGCCGCCACCTCGGCGTTCGAAAAGCTGACCGCGCTCGATCCCAACAATCCGGAGCACCAGGTCTCGCTCGCGGAACTCTATTATGCCCAGAAGCAGGGCAGCAAGGCCGTCGAGATGCTCGCCAAGGCTGTCGCCACCTCGCGTGCCGCCGGCCAGACACCGCCGGAAAACTGGTTCCGCCGCCGCCTCGCCATTGCCTATGATGGCAAGCTTGCCGCCGAGATCCAGCCGGCAGCGCTGGCGCTGGTCGCTGCCTTCCCGAATGCCGTCAACTGGCGCGATGCCATCATCATCACGCGCGATGGCTTCCCGGCGATGGACGACCAGACGACGCTCGATTTCCTGCGGCTGCAGGCCGCCACCGGCTCGCTGACCGGCGAGCGCGACTATGTCGAATATGCCGACACCGCGCTCGGCAAGGGCTATCCGGGCGAAGCACAGCTCGCCCTGAACGAAGGCATCAAGCGCAACATGCTGTCGGCGACCAAGCCGATCGTGGTCGAGCTGAAAAAGACCGCCGATGCCAAGGTGCTGACCGACAAGCCGGCACTGGCGACCTATGAAAAGGAAGCCAAGGGCAATCCCAAGCTGCTGCTCGCCACCGGCGATGCCTTTTACGGCTATGGCGATTTCGCCAAGGCGGCGGCGCTGTACAAGCAGGCCGTGGGCGGTGCCACCGCTGACCAGGCGACGGTCAACCTGCGGCTCGGCGCGGCGCTGGCGCGTGCCGGCGACAATGCCGGCGCCGAAGCGGCGCTGGCGGCGGTCAAGGGCGGCGCCCGCGAGGCGCTGGCGCAATATTGGCTGGCCTATCTGAAGACGCCCAAGGCCTGATCGGCCGCACTTCGAACGTCGATGAGGCCCGGGGCGGCGAGCCCCGGGCCTTTTCTTTGGGCGGCGATCCCCCTACAGGGACGCGACTCGAACCCGGAGTCATTACCGCCCATGGATATTCGCCTCGGCCTCACCTTCGACGATGTGTTGCTGGTGCCGGCGGCCTCGTCGGTGCTGCCCAGCATGGCCGATACCGCGACGCAGGTGACGCGCGGCATCACCCTCAACATCCCCGTCCTGTCCTCGGCCATGGACACGGTGACCGAGGCCGACATGGCGATCGTCATGGCGCAGAATGGCGGCATCGGCGTGCTCCACCGCAATCTGACCATTGCCGAACAGGCCGCCGCGGTTCGCCAGGTCAAGCGTTTCGAAAGCGGCATGGTGGTCAATCCGGTGACGCTGACGCCGGACCAGACGCTGGGCGACGCGCGTGCGCTGATGGCGCGGCACCGCGTTTCCGGCTTCCCGGTCGTCGAGCGCAGCGGCAGCGGCGACAATCTCCGTCTCGGTCGCCTCGTCGGCATCGTCACCAATCGCGACATGCGCTTTGCCGACAATGACGCCCAGCCGATTTCCGAGCTGATGACCAAGGACAATCTCGTCACCGTCCGTCCCGGCGTTACCCAGCAGGAGGCCCGCCGCCTGCTGCACGCGCATCGCATCGAGAAGCTGCTCGTCGTCGACGATGCCGGCCATTGCATCGGGCTGATCACGGTCAAGGATATCGAGCGCGCCGTCACCTATCCGGCCGCCACCAAGGACGGCGCCGGCCGCCTTCGCGTCGCTGCCGCCACCACCGTCGGCGATCTCGGCTTCGAGCGCACCGAAGCGCTGCTCGACGCCGAATGTGATCTGATCGTCGTCGATACCGCCCATGGCCATAGCGACCGGGTGTCGGAGGCGGTGGCCCGCATCAAGCGGCTGTCGAACAATGCCCAGGTCATCGCCGGCAATGTTGCCACCGCCGATGCGGCACGCGCGCTGATCGATGCCGGCGCCGATGGCATCAAGGTCGGCATCGGCCCGGGGTCGATCTGCACGACGCGCGTCGTCGCCGGCGTCGGCGTACCGCAGCTGACCGCGATCATCGATACTGCCGAAGCGGCGATGCGGCTGGGCGTGCCGGTGATCGCCGATGGTGGGCTGCGGACCTCGGGCGACGTCGCCAAGGCGCTGGCGGCGGGCGCCGCCGCGGTGATGGTCGGCAGCCTGCTCGCCGGCACCGAGGAAGCGCCGGGCGAGACCTTCCTGTGGCAGGGGCGCACCTACAAGAGCTATCGCGGCATGGGCAGCGTCGCCGCCATGGCGCGCGGCTCGGCCGATCGCTATTTCCAGCAGGATATCAAGGACCAGCTGAAGCTGGTGCCGGAAGGCATCGAGGGCCAGGTGCCCTACAAGGGCCCGGCGACGCAGGTTCTGCACCAGCTCGTCGGCGGGGTGAAGGCGGCGATGGGCTATACCGGATCGGCGACGCTGGCCGAATTCCGCGCCCGCGCCGAATTCGTGCGCATCACCAATGCCGGCCTGCGCGAAAGCCATGTCCATGACGTGACGATCACCCGCGAGGCGCCGAACTATCCGACGACGGGCTCGTGACGCCGGGCGCGCGGGTCCAGGCGGCGATCGAAATCCTCGACTCGGTAATCGTTGCGGCACGCGAGGGTGGTGCCGCTGCCGATACTTTGGTGCAGCGTTATTTTGCCAATGCGCGCTATGCCGGGTCGAAGGACCGGCGCGCGGTGCGCGACCTGGTGTTCGATGTCATCCGGTCCATGGGCGAACCGCCGGCCAGCGGCCGCGCCGGGGTCATCGGCCATGCCCGGGCGCGGGCGCGGGAACTGCTCGAACTGTTCGGCAGCGGCGGCCATGCCCCGGCGGCGCTGGTGGAAGGCGAGCCCGAAGCCGCGTCGGCGCTGGCGCCGGCCTGGCAGCTGCGCAAGCTCAGCGCCCGCTTCCACAAGCAGACGCATCCGGCCGTCGCGGCGCTGCTCGAACGCGCCCCCCTCGACCTACGGGTCAACACGCTCAAGACGACGCGCGACGCGGTGATCGCCGAACTGCCCGAGATGGTGCCGGCGACACGGGCGCCCGACGGCCTGCGCGCGCCGACCGGCCTCAACATCGAAACGCTGCCGGCGTTCGCGGCCGGCTGGATCGAAGTGCAGGACGAAGGCTCGCAACTGGCGGCGCTGGCCGTTGGCGCCGCGCCGGGCCAGACGGTGATCGACCTGTGCGCCGGTGCCGGCGGCAAGACGCTGGCGCTGGCCGCCGCCATGGCCAACCAGGGCCGGTTGATCGCTTGCGACACCGATCGCGGCCGGCTGCAGGCGATGCCGCCGCGGCTGGCGCGCGCCGGGGTCGATATCGTCGAAGGCCGCATGCTCGATCCGCGCCGCGAAATCGAACGCCTCGACGATCTGGTCGGCATGGCCGATGCCGTGCTGGTCGATGCGCCATGCTCCGGCACCGGCACCTGGCGGCGCAACCCGGAAGCGCGCTGGCGACTGACCCCGGCGCGGCTGGAGCGGCTGATTGCCGAACAGGCGCGGTTGCTCGACCTCGCGGCCATGCTGGTGCGGCCGGGCGGCAGCCTTGTTTACGTGGTCTGTTCGGTGCTGCCCGACGAAGGCGAGGGCGTGCTCGCCGGCTTCCGGGCGCGCCATCCCGAATTCGCTAACCATGAATTTTGCATCCCCGGCGACGAAAGCGCCGTAGCTGAGAGGGTTCTGACTCCAGGGGGCGAGGGGTGCGACGGATTCTTCATCGCAAGGCTGATGCGAAGCTGCTAGCTTCCCCCTCCAAGGTTGGAGATTTGGGCATGCGTGCATCCTGGCTGATCCCGTTGGGGTTGCTGGCGGCGGGAATGGTTGCCTCGGTGGCAGTCGGTGCCGCGCCGATGGGCGACGATCTGCTGAAGCCGCTGTCGGTGCGCATGGGCACACAGGCCGCCGCCGCGCTGGCCAAGGGTGACGCCAATGCCGCGATCGACGCCTGGGAAGCAGCGCTCGCCGCCGATCCGCGCAACGTGCAGGCCTATGTCGGCATCGCCCAGGGCTATGAAAAGCTTGGCCTGCCCGGCAAGGCGGTGAAATATTATCGCGAAGCGCTGCAACTCAATCCGCAGGACATCGGCGCGCTCGAAGGCCAGGGCAAGGCATTGATTGCGCGCGGGGCGATGGCGCGGGCGCAGGTCAACCTCGCCCGCATCAAGGCGCTGTGCAAGGCCGATTGCAGCGCTGCGACGCGCCTGCAGGCGGCGGTGACCAGCGCCACGGCGAGCGCCGAAGCCGCCAAGCCGGTGGCGCCGGCAATCGCGAAGAACTGATCGCCGCCGACCGCCGGCGGGACGTGGGGACGGCCTGGCGCGCCAGTGCGCCGTTCAGGCCAGCGCGGCCCGGCGCCGGCGCAGGCTGCCGCCGATGAGGCCGAAGCCGGTGATCAGCATCGCCCAGCTCGCCGGCTCTGGCGTCACGATGTGGAAGCCGACGAGCGACGTGAACCGGAGGTTGGTCGCCGGATCGGCGACGAGGGTGATGAAGCCCTCGTTCGTCTGGAATCCCATCCCGGCGCCGAACACGGTTGGCGCGACCAGCGCTCCGACAAATTGATCTTCCATGAGGTTGATCGCTGAAAACATCGACGCATCGGCGATTTCGACGACGCGCGTGCCGTCGGCCGTCGCCAGCCCGACGAACGGCAGCGGGCCTTCGCCGGAATAGAGCACCAGCGGCGTCGCGAAGATGCCGTAAGTGGGGTAGCTCATGCCGTCGCTGAGATAGAGCTGGGTGGTGCTCAGCGGCATCTCGCGGGTCCAGGGCTTGCCGGATACGGTGACGATATCGTCGGAATCACCGATAAGGCCGAACGAGAAATCGACCGATGAATAGCTGCGTTGATAGCCGGGCGTTGTGACCTGGGCGCTGCCGATGCCGCCGATGGTGTAGGACCAGGTCTCCGCCAGCGCGGGCGCGGCGGCGAGCAGCAGGGTCAGCAGCGCAGCATGGGCGGCACGAACGAGCATTGAAACTCTCCTGCAGGGGATCGACCCGCGGGATATGGCTAACACAGAGCCGTGCAGCGGTTAATCCCACAGAAATGCTGGTGCGCGATTTGCGGCTTTGCCTCCGTTGCGGCAGCGTTCTAGGCTCCGGGTCATGAACAGGAACACCTCGATCCGCCTGACGGTCCTTGCCGTCGCCATCGCTGCCCCGGCAGCTGCCGACACCATCTATACCGGCGCCAATGGCTATACGCTCTCCGCCGATGGCGCGATGACGCGTTTCGCGACGCTGGTCGTCGGCGATGATGGGCGCGTCAAGGCGGTGATGTCGGCAGGCGCCGCGTTGCCGCGCGGGCGGCGGGTCGCTCTGAAGGGCCGCACCCTGTTGCCGGGCCTGATCGACGCCCATGGCCATGTCATGAGCCTTGGCGAGCGCGCGCTGGCCGTCGATCTTTCGGCGACGACCTCGCTGGCGGCGGCGCAGGCGGCGGTCAAGGCGGCGCCGGCCGGCACCGGCTGGATCCGCGGCGGCGGCTGGAACCAGGAACGCTGGAATCTGGGGCGGTTCCCCACCGCCGCCGAGCTCGATGCCGTCACCGGTTCCCGGCCGGCGATCCTGCGCCGCATCGATGGCCATGCCATCTGGGTCAATTCGGCGGCGTTGCGGCTGGCCGGGGTGACGGCGGCGACGCCAGACCCGGCCGGCGGACGCATCGAACGCGATGCCGGCGGCGCGCCGAGCGGCGTGCTCGTCGACGCGGCGATGAAGCTGGTCGGTGAAAAGGTGCCCGATCCGACGAGCGCCGAAGCCGATGCGGCGCTGGCGAAATCGCTGGCGATTATCGCGTCCGTGGGCCTCACCGGCGTCCACGACGCCGGTATCGATCGCGAGACCTGGGACCGCTATCAGCGCTTTGCCCGCGCCGGGCGGCTGACGACGCGCGTCTATGCCATGGCCTATGGGCCAGACAACCGCACCGCCATCGCGCCCGCCGGCCCGATCGGCTGGCAGTTCGACGATCGGCTGGCGATGATGGCGATGAAGCTGCAGGCCGATGGCGCGCTCGGCAGCCGCGGCGCCTGGCTGCGCGCGCCCTATGAGGACCAGGCCGATACCCGCGGGCTGCCGTTCCACGAGGAAGGCAAGCTGCGCCGGATGGTGGCCGATGCTTCGGCGGCGGGCTTCCAGGTCGCGGCCCATGCCATTGGTGATGCCGCCAATGGCGCGGTGCTCGGCGCCTTTGCCGCGGTGCCGGACGCCCAGCGCGCGGCGCTGCGCCACCGCAACGAACATGCCCAGATCGTCAGCCCCGACGACTTGCCGCGCTTTGCCCGGCTGAACGTCATTGCGTCCATTCAGCCGACGCATGCGACATCGGACAAGGGCATGGCCGAGGCGCGGGTCGGAGAGGCGCGGCTGGCCGGCGGCTATGCCTGGGCGACGCTGCGCGCGTCAGGCGCGCGGCTGGCCGGTGGCAGCGATTTCCCGGTGGAGCCGCCCGATCCCTTCTATGGCCTGCACGCCGCCGTTACCCGCCAGTCACGCGACGGCCAGCCGCCGACCGGCTGGCGCGCCGCCGAGGCGCTTACGCTGGAACAGGCCTTCGCCGCTTTCACCACCGGCGCCGCCTGGGCCGGCCATGCCGAAACGCGGGTCGGCACGCTTGAAGCGGGGAAGTGGGCGGATTTCATCCTGGTGGACCGCGATCCGTTCGCGGTGCCGCCGGCGGATCTGTGGAAGGTCGAAGTGCGCGAGACCTGGCTGGCGGGGAAGCGGGTGTATCGCCGGCGCTGAGCGTTACGCGCGAAAGGGATTGCGAATGGTCAGCCGGCTGGCGACTACCATCCCATGTTGCATGTCTTCCGACCACAGCGTGTCGGCGCCATCCGCCAATGCAGCGGCGATGATCAGGGCATCATAGATCCGAAAGCCGTGCTGCTCGGCAATCGCCAATCCGACGCGATGGATGTCGAAAGTCAGTGGGATCGGGGCAGGTGCTCCGATGGCGATGTCGTCGAGGGCCTCATGGATGGCCGGCCAGTCAAACCCCAATTTCCGCCTGGCGACCAGCGCGAACTCGTTGAGCGATTGCACGGACATGCGTGCCCGGCCATCGAGAAGGGCCTGTGCCCGGCGGGCTCGCGGGTCGTCGAGGAGGAAGGCGTAAACGACGATGTTGGTATCAAGAAACGCCATCAGCCTTGATCGTCGTCACCGTAGAGTTCGGCGCGATTGAAATGCCACCCCTCGGGCATGGCGACGGCTTTGGCCTGGATGCGCGCTATGGCTTCTTCCACGGATCGGCGCCGGGCCATGGCAATTTGTCCGGCATCGGCGGCGACGACTTCAAGATTGTCGCCTTCCTTGATGCCAAGTCGACGCGCGACGTCGGCGGGGATCCGAACGGCGAGGCTATTGCCCCATTTTGCGACTTGCATGGCGGCCTCTGCGGATATCCATAGTGCCAATGTATATCCGCATGCCGCTGCCAGCAAGCCTTGGCTACGCCCGCGCGCCCTCGATCATGCCGACGCTGTTGTGGCGCAGCGCGTCGAGCACCGTCGCGACGATCGCCGGGGCGTCGAGCTTGGCTTCGGCGTATTGCTTGGCCGGCGCTTCATGGTCCTGGAAGATGTCGGGCAGGCGCATGGTGCGGACCTTCAGGCCGGCATCGGTCAGGCCTTCGTCCGACAGCCAGGTCAGCACGTGCGCGCCGAAGCCGCCGATGGCATTTTCTTCGACTGTCACCAGTACTTCATGCGTCGCGGCGAGATGGCGGATCATGTCGTAATCGAGCGGCTTGGCGAAGCGCAGATCGGCGACGGTCGTCGACAGGCCCTTGCCCTCCAGCTCCTCGGCGGCCTTCAGCGCATCGCCGAGCCGGGTGCCGAGTGACAGGATGGCGACGGTCTTGCCTTCCTTGACGATGCGGCCCTTGCCGATTTCGAGGCGGGTGCGGACGGCCGGAATGGCGACGCCGGTGCCTTCGCCGCGCGGATAGCGCACGGCACTCGGCCCACTGTCGTGCAATGCCATGGTGTGGACCATGTCGTAAAGCTCGGCTTCGTCGGCCGCTGCCATCACCACCATGTTGGGCAGCGTCGCGAGATAGGTGACGTCGAAGGCGCCGGCATGGGTGCAGCCATCGGCGCCGACCAGCCCGGCGCGATCGATGGCGAAGCGCACCGGCAGGTTCTGGATGGCGACATCATGGACGACCTGGTCATAGGCGCGCTGCAGGAAGGTCGAATAAATCGCGCAGAACGGCTTCATGCCCTGCGCCGCCAGGCCGGCGGCGAAGGTGACGGCGTGCTGTTCGGCGATGCCGACATCGAAGGTGCGATCCGGGAAGGCCTTGTTGAAGCGATCGACGCCGGTGCCCGACGGCATGGCGGCGGTGATCGCGCAGATCGTCGAGTCCTTTTCTGCCTCGGCGATCAGCGCGTCGCCGAAGACGTTCTGATAGGCCGGTGCCTTGGGGGTCGCCTTTTGCTGGGCGCCGGAAACGACATCGAACTTGACGACGCCGTGATATTTGTCCGCCGCGGCTTCGGCCGGGGCATAGCCCTTGCCCTTCTGCGTCACGACGTGGATCAGCATCGGGCCTTCGGCGGCATCGCGGACATTCTCCAGCACCGGGATCAGATGCTCGAGATTATGGCCGTCGATCGGGCCGACATAATAGAAGCCGAGTTCCTCGAACATCGTGCCGCCGCCCTGGGCGAAGTTGCGGGCATATTCGTCGGCAAGCTTGGCGGCCTTCTTGAGGCCGGTCGGCAGCGTCTTGCGGGCGATCTGCTTCACCGCCTCGCGCAGTTCGAGGAAGGAGCGCGACGAGAGCAGGCGGTTGAGATAGGCCGACAGCGCGCCGACCGGCGGCGCGATCGACATGTCGTTGTCGTTCAGGATGACGACGAGACGGTTGCCGGCCTGATAGGCGTTGTTCATCGCCTCATAGGCCATGCCGGCGGACATGGCGCCGTCGCCGATCACGGCGATGGCCTTGCCGGGCTGGTTCTTCAGCTTGTTGGCGACAGCAAAGCCGATGGCGGCCGAGATCGAGGTCGAGCTGTGCGCGGCGCCGAACGGATCGTACTCGCTCTCGCTGCGCTTGGTGAAGCCGGAGAGACCACCGCCCTGGCGGATCGTGCGGATCCGATCGCGGCGGCCGGTGAGAATCTTGTGCGGATAGCATTGGTGCCCGACGTCCCAGATCAGCCGGTCGTCGGGGGTGTTGAAGACATAATGGATCGCCACCGTCAGCTCGACGACGCCGAGGCCGGAGCCGAGATGGCCGCCGGTGGTGCCGACTGCACTAATGGTTTCGGTACGGAGCTCGTCGGCCAGCTGGCGCAGCTGGGCGGGGGCGAGCTTCCGGAGGTCCTGCGGCGTGTCGACCGTGTCGAGCAGCGGCGTCTTGGGTAGGTCAGCCATGGCGTTTGTTAGCGCAGT
>JAIXZK010000258.1 GCA_027489695.1 Sphingomonadales bacterium | reverse complement strand
GGGGGTGCTGGGGTGATCGTCCAGCCGGCGAGCTGCAGGCGCCTGACGACGTCGGCCGCTACGGCAGCGCAGCCGGCGTCGACCTGGTGCGGGAGCTTGCCGGCCAGGTCGCGGCGGGCGGACGCTGGCGACAGGCGCAAGGCGATGGCGAGGTAGGAGGCGAAGGCGGGATCGATCGACATGCCGGCGACGCTAGCGCGCCGCGGCCGAGCCGACGAGAGGGTGGGGGCGGGTCGAAACTTTGGGGCTTGGGCCGCAAGACCGCCCGCCTAATTGCATTTTCAGTGCGAACGAAATTCGGGAGGGGGGTTTCGGACGACGAGGTTCGCAATGCCGTGCAGACGACGCGCGGCTTCCTCGCGAAACCCCTTGCCTTCGCCGCCGTCGGCTTCGGTGCGGAGCGCAATCTCCAGCGCCAGAAGGGCTTCGGAGAGGGGCAGGATCGCATCATCAAAATGGAGCGCACCACCCGGCTTCGCATAAGCACTCCAACTTGCTGCTGCGGTCAGAGCCCTCTCCGCCAAAACGAGAAGCTCCAGCTGCAGCCCGACCGGAGGCAGGCCGTCGATAAACTTTTGCAAGACCAGGTTCGCCCGATCGATATCGACGTTCTTCATGGTCACCCCGTTTGAACAAGTCGGGTTTCGGCTGCGCTCGCCCCGAACCGCCTTTCACCCCGTTGGGCTGGAGATAGGGAATTGTCGCCACCCCCGACCTCCGCGATCTTTCACGCGACGCTCTAGGCTCTGAGCTAATCTCATCTATTGCGCGGCACCGCTGCGCTGCCGAGGCTAACCGCTATCACTGGCGCGTTCGTTCGGAAAGGCTTTGCGGGTGGCTCGCCATTCGACATAGGCGGCGGCGTGGGTTCGGCATAGATCTTTGCCCGGCGCAGGCGATGTCGAGCAGCTGGGGCAGATCGGGGCGTCGCAGGTGCCGCTACGCTTCGTCGGCACCTTCCAGTCGCATAGCAACGGCGCGCGATTCCCGCACGCGCATCGCTTCGCCCGGCCGCCGGTGCAGACGATTCCGCGCACACCATCGGGTGTTTGAAACGGGGTGCATGGCATCGTCTAAACCCCAGCCGCCGCGGGACCGTGGGTCCGCAGTGGGTCCGCATGTTCCCTGCACGTTCGCGGATTTTTCGGGGCGGCGCCTCGATCTACGAGGGGCCGCGTGGTGGAGCAGAGGGGGATCGAACCCCTGACCTCAGCAGTGCGATTGCTCGGGACTCGGGTGGAGTTTCGGGGCGGTGGCGGGGGCGTCATCGGCATGGATTCAACACCTTGTCAGGCGCGTTCGCGGCGGGCGGCGCCGAGGTCGATGATCTTGGGTCCGCAGTGGGTCCGACGGTGCGCTTTCGTCAGGGCGTCCATCTCCGACCAATAGGCTTCAACGTTGGCCAGGAACGTTTTCAGATACTCCGGCCGCAGGTGGCTGTAGTTGCGCCGGCCGGTGCCTTCGCCGGCATGGCCAGATGCCAGATCGATCTGCGCCTGGGGCGTGCCCATCGCCTGGTGATAGGTCTGGCAGCAGTGTCGGAAGGTGTTCGGCGTGCCGCGCGGGCGCCACATCGGTTCAGGGTCCGGCACCTTGCCTGTCTCGGCCGATCGCTTCTTGAAGGTCCGCATCATCTGCCTGCCGTCGGGCCCCAGCAGCGGTTCGATCAGCTGCAACGACGGGTGCGCCAGGCCGGCCGCGACGATCGCCGCCGAAAGGGCGCGGCCGATGTCCCATGTCGGCCGCTCGAAAAACTCCGGCACCGCCGGGTCGGCCCAGCGCCGCTGCGCGATCGGCGTCCGATACCGGATCAGCTTGCCGCTGCGCCCGTCCAACCATTCGGCCAGGGTCGGGGATGCCGGCACCACCGATCGCCGCTTGCTGGTCTGGCGATCGCCGGGCGGCAGGAAATAGAGCAGGCCCTTCCGATACTGCACGTCCAGGTCGAGCTCGAGGATCGCATCGGTGCGGCCGTGCGTCGAAAGGCTGGTCAGCGCGAACAGGTGAACGTGATGGCGCGCCGGATCCGCGCGGCACGCTTCCAGGATCGCGGCCACCTGCTCGGGCGACCATTCCAGCTCGCGCGGGCCGCTGCACTGTTCCTCGGGCACCATCGGGATGAACGGCCGGCTGCTGATCAGTTCCTGCCGCCATGCCCAGGTGAGGCAACCTGACCACGTGGCCAGCTCGCGGTTGATGGTTTCGCCGACGACGCCCTGGGCCCGGCGCCAGCGGATGTAGCGCTCGATCAGGCCGCGGTTGATGTCGGCCACGGCGACGATGCCGGTCAGCGCGCCGGTGCGGCGCTGCTCGGCAAGGAACGCCTCGATTCTTTGGGCGGCGTAGGCCGGCTTGTCGGGGGCGCGAAGGTGGGCGCAATGCTCGTCGAGGTAGCGCCTCAGGATGGCGGAGAAGCCAGCTTCGGCCGGTGCTTGGGCGGCCGCGGGGCGGGCATAGGCGGTGTAATGCGCCGCGAGTGCTTCGCGTGCCGCGACCGGTGGATCGCAGCCCTCACCGCTTCCGATACCTGTGCTGACGCGGCGTCTTGTACGAGCGACGGCGTCATACCAGGCGACGACATATTGCTGCCGATCGGCTCGCCATTCGAGCCAGAAGGGGTCAAGCCTGACCTTGCGAGCGGCGTCGTTGCGCTGGGCATCGGTGATGGGTCCGGCGGGCGCCCGAGATCCTGGAACAAGGGCAAGGGCGGGCTGTCGGGGGTCGGGGCGGCGAGGCATAGCTTGGCGGTCTCTTCGGCGATCAGGCGGCCGAGCATGGCCTGGAATTCGGGATGACACATCATTGCGCGGGCGTGGTCAATTTCGAGATGCAGCCGCGTGCCCTTCAACGCCGCGGCGCGGGCGCGCTGCTGGATGTCGTGGAAGGGGGTGGCGGTCATGCGGCCAGGCCGATCATCGGCAGGGTGGGCATCGGGCGCTCGGCGGCGGCGGCCGGATTAAGCCAGAGGCATTCGGTGCGATCACGGGCGCCGTCGGCATGGGCAGCCCGATCGACGCGCACCCAGTCAAGCAACGCACGGTCGTAGAGCGGGTGCCGGTAGCCGCAAAGGATCACCATGCCGGCCAACTCGCGGACGACGTTCAGCAGCTCGACATGATCGCCGTGCTCCATTTCCACATTGTAGCGTTTGATGCGAACGCCGCGCCGGGTGACGTGGCCTCGGGCTCGCGTTTCAGGGTGGTAAGGAGGGTCGATAAAATGCAGCGCCTCCGGCCGATCGTGCCGCTTTAACAGTCGGATCGCCGGCTCCTGCTCGATCACCACTCCCCGAAGCCGATTGACAATCATCGGCAGTTCTTCGGGCCAATTGCGCCAATCGTGCGCCGGTGTAGTGCCGCTCTTGTTGCTGTCCGGCCGGAACCCGGTACGATACTGGCCGCAGGCACCGTCACTGCCAAACCCCATAAAGCTGCGAACAATCAGCCGTCGAGCGCGTTCGACGCGGTTTCGAGCCGGGGCATAGGCTTGGTTAAACTCGGTCCGGCTGAAAGGCGTCAACGTGATTGCCTGGCGCAGGCGCTCGGCCGCAGCTGCATCGCGCAGCACGCGGAATAGATTGACCACGTCGCCATCGAGATCGTTGTAGACCTCGGCATAGGATCGAGGTTTGCGCAAAAGAACTGACGCGGCGCCGCCGAAGGCTTCGGTATAGATGCGGTGAGCCGGCATGTTCTCGATGATCCAAGGCGCCAGCATCCATTTGCCGCCATGCCAGCGGAGAAGGGGTCGGCTAGGCGCTGTCACCCCGCCGGCCCCTGGTCGACGTTCCACTTGTAGCAAGCGCCGCGCCGTTCGATCCACTCCTCGAGCGCGGCGAGGCTGCCCCAGCTGCCGGCGGGGGCGTGCATGTAGAGCAGCTGCACCCAGGCCAGCAGCAGCGCCTGGTTGTCGTCGTCGGCGCGGCTGACTGCCTCGCGCAGATCGTTGCGGATCACCGCCTGCAGGAAGTCCCCCGGCCGCCGGCCGGCGACGAGGTAGCGCACGATCGGCCCGCGCATCCGGCCGGGGAATATCTGCACCGCCGGGTGCAGCTCGGCGAGCAACGCTTCCTGCCGTTCGTCCAGATCGGCGAGCGCATATTCGGCGACGAGCGCCGTCATGCCCGGCCGCCCCTGCTGGCGTCCAGCACGCAGTCGAAGCACAATTTCGGCGGGCGCTTCGGCGCGTGCGGGCGGTGGCGCAGCTCTACGCCGCAATGGGCGCAGGGAGCGAACACGTCGTCGGCAAAGATCGACGGCTGCGATTTCAGGACGCAGACGACGGCGTCGCATTCCTCGGCCTCGGCCTCGCTGACGACGGTGGCTTCGATGCCGGCGATTTCCACCTTCACCCTGGGTTCCTTTCGATGATCGCGGGGAGGCTGATCGCCAGGCCGCTTTTGCAATACATGCGGTTCCGGCCTTTGCCGGCGATGCGGTAGATGCGCAGGCCGAGGACGCGGGGCGGGTCGCCGGCGCGATCGCGGGCGCTGTGCAGGGTCAGGCCGCAGGCGCGGCCGTCGGCCGGGGTCAGGTACACGCTGGTCGGCTGCAACTGCCGAGCGCGCGCACGATCGATCGCGGCCTGCACCAGCTCGACCAGCTTCTCCCGCGCCGGGGTCGGGGGAAGGGCGCAATCGTTCATGCGTCGATGGTCCGCTGCTCGGCGTTCGCCAGCTCGAGCAGCACGTCGGCGTGGCAGGGCTGGTCGAGCGGGCACCAGCAGGCGAGGTTCTTGCCGCGCAACTCGGCTAGATTCATGTGGACCGCGTCCGCCCGGAAAAGAGAAACAACGCGCTCCCGAACATTCTTCCAAGTGGT
>JAIXZK010000264.1 GCA_027489695.1 Sphingomonadales bacterium | reverse complement strand
GGTCGGGGATGGGAGCGACGGCGATGCCGCTGCGGCCGGAGGCTTCGGCCCGATGCAGCAGATCGAACAGGGCAGCGGCAGCTTCCGTCAGGTCGCCGGCGGGCGAAAGGCTGGCATCGCCGGCGATGGCGTCGAAGCCGATGTGGAATTCATCCGCGCGAGCCGCTTCAGCGTCGAGCCGCACCGGCTGGCGCGGGGCATAGTGCGAGGCGAGCATGCCTGGCGCGACAATCCCTCCCCGCAAGGGGGAGGGAGGCAGAGCCTCCACCGCCACCGCGCCGGGCCGCAGCAGTCGCCAGCCATCGCCCTCGACGGCGATGATCGTTGATTCGAGCCCGGCCGCGCTCGGCCCGCCATCGAGGATCAGGCCGAGCTCATCCCCCAGCGAGGCCGCGACATGCGCCGCCCGTGTCGGCGAGATCCGCCCCGAGGCATTGGCCGATGGCGCCGCCAATGGCCCGACCGCGGCGATCAGCGCCTGCATCACCGGATGCGCCGGGCAGCGCAGCGCGATGGTCGGCAATCCCGCCGTCACCAGCGACGCGACCGGTGCGCTGGCGCGCAGCGGCAGCACCAGCGTCAATGGCCCCGGCCAGAACGCCGCCATCAGCGCCGCCGCCAGCGGCGAGAGGTCGGCCAGCGTCGCCGCGGCCTCCGCATCGGCGACATGGACGATCAGCGGGTTGAACGACGGCCGGCCCTTGGCGGCATAGATGCGCGCCACTGCCTCGCCCGAATCGGCGCGGGCGGCGAGGCCATAGACTGTCTCGGTCGGCACCGCGACGATGCCGCCGGCGCGCAGTATGTCCGCCGCCGCGGCAATGGCGGCCGGTGTCGCCTCCCGGATGCGGCTTTTGTCGTTCATCATGGCCGTCTATACGCGCAAGGGAACCAATCCCAAGGCCTGCCCCATGACCTATGCCGCGCCGACCCGCGAACAGCGCTTCGTCCTCGATGTCATCGCCGACCTGCCCGGCCTCGCCGCGCGGCCGGCCTATGCCAATGCGACGCCCGATGTCGTCGATGCCGTGCTCGACGAGGCCGGCAAGCTCGCTGCCAATGTGTTCGCGCCGCTCAATCGCATCGGCGATACGGCGCATGCGAGGCTCGCCGATGGTGTCGTCACCCTGCCGCCGGGCTTTGCCGAGGCCTACAAGCTCTATGTCGAAGGCGGCTGGGCCGGCCTCGGCGTGCCCGAAGCCCATGGCGGCCAGGGCCTGCCCTTCGTCGTCGCCGTCGCGGTGCAGGAACAGCTGACCAGCGCCAACATGGCCTTCGCGCTGTGCATGATGCTGAGCCAGGGCGCCATCGAGGCGCTCGCCGCCCATGCCTCGCCGGACCTGCAGGAACGCTATCTTTCGAAGCTGGTCACCGGCGAATGGACCGGCACGATGAACCTGACCGAGCCCCAGGCCGGCAGCGATGTCGGGGCGCTCAAGTCGCGCGCCGAGCCGGTCGGCGATGGCAGCTACCGGATCAAGGGCACCAAGATCTACATCACCTGGGGCGAGCATGACGCCGCCGACAATATCGTCCATCTCGTGCTGGCGCGGCTGCCCGATGCCCCGCCGGGAACCAAGGGCATCAGCCTGTTCGTGGTGCCGAAGTTCCTGCCGGATGGGTCGAGGAATGACCTGAAATGCGTCGGGCTCGAGCACAAGCTCGGCATCAACGCCTCGCCGACCTGCACGATGAGCTTCGGCGATCATGACCAATGCATCGGCTGGCTGGTTGGCGCCGAAGGCGGCGGCATGCGCGCCATGTTCACCATGATGAACAATGCCCGCGTCCAGGTCGGCCTGCAGGGCGTCGCCATCGCCGAAGCCGCCACCCAGCACGCGCTCGCCTATGCCCGCGGCCGCGTCCAGTCGGCGAAGTTCGGTGGCTCGCGCGAACCGGTGCGCATTGTCGAACATGCCGATGTCCGCCGCACGCTGATGACCTGCCGGGCGCTCACCGAAGCGTCGCGGGCGCTCGTCTATCTCAACGCTGCCGCCGTCGATCGCGCCCATGCCGGCGATGCGGAGGGCGCCGGGCTTGCCGACCTTCTGACCCCCATCGCCAAGGCCTGGGCGACCGATATCGGCGTCGAAGTGGCATCGCTCGCCCTGCAGGTGTTCGGCGGCATGGGCTATGTCGAGGAAACCGGCGCCGCCCAGTTCCTGCGCGATGCCCGGATCGCCCCGATCTATGAAGGCACCAACGGCATCCAGGCGATGGACCTGGTTGGCCGCAAGCTGACGCAGGACGGCGGCGCGCATTGGCGCGAGGTGTTCGCCCAGGTGCGCGATACGGTCCGCGAGCTCGAAGCCCATCCCGAACTGAAGACACTGGCGCCCTGGCTCGACGACGCCCTCGCCGCCACCAACACCGCCACCGTCTGGCTGACCGGCGCCAACCATCCTGATGACATCGCCGCCGGCGCCACCCCCTATCTGCGCATGATGGGGCTCACCCTCGGCGGCTGGCTGCTCGCCCGCCAGGCGCTCGCCGCCGGCGGCCATGCCGATCCGGCCTTCGCTGCCGCCAAGGTGACGACAGCGCGCTTCTTTGCCGAGCAATTGCTGCCGCAGGTGACCGCGCTCGGTGCCGGCGTCATGCGCGGCGCGGCGCTGCTGTACGCCATCCCGGAAGACGGGCTGGCGGCCTGAGCCGTTTGCCGTCCCCCTCCCGCAAGCGTGAGGGGGACGCATCTTGCCTCTCCGTCGCGACAGGGCCACCATCGCGCCATGAAACTCGCCTCCCTCAAGCATGGCCGTGATGGCCGTCTCGTCGTCGTTTCGGACGATCTCGCCTGGTGCGCGGCGCCGCCGCCGATGTGGCCGACCCTGCAAGCCGCGCTCGACGATTGGGCCCATGCCGAACCGATCCTGCGCGGTGTCGCCGAAAGCCTCGCCCATGATGCCGTGCCGCATGCCCGTTTCCACGAGCGTGACGCCGCGGCGCCACTGCCGCGCGCCTATCAATGGGCCGATGGCAGCGCCTATGTGAACCATGTCGAGCTGGTGCGCCGGGCGCGCGGCGCCGAGCTTCCCGCCAGCTTCTGGACCGATCCGCTGATGTACCAGGGCGGCAGCGACGGCTTTCTGCCGCCACGGGATCCGATCCCGTTCCACGATCCGGCCTGGGGGCTCGACCTCGAAGCCGAGATCGTCGTCGTCACCGGCGATGTGCCGCAGGGCGCGACCCGCGAGGAAGCGCTCGCCGCCATCCGCCTCATCGGCCTCGTCAACGATGTCTCGCTGCGCGGCCTCATCCCTGACGAACTCGCCAAGGGTTTCGGCTTCGTCCAGTCGAAGCCAGCCTCGGCGCTCTCCCCGGTGTTCGTTACGCCCGATGCGCTCGGGGACCGCTGGCAGGATGGCCGGCTGCACGGCGTCCTCCATGTCGATCTTAACGGCCAGCCCTTCGGCCGCGCCGAATCGCATAGCGACATGACCTTCGATTTCGGCACGCTGATCGCGCATCTGGCGAAAACCCGCAGCCTGGTCGCCGGCTCGATCATCGGCTCGGGCACCGTTTCCACCCGCGACGCCGACGGCGGCCCCGGCCGGCCCTGCGCCGCCGGCGGCCGCGGCTACAGCTGCATCGCCGAAGTCCGCATGGTCGAAACCATTGCCAGCGGCGCGCCGGCCACCCCCTGGCTGGCACCGGGCGACGTCGTCCGCATCGAAATGCTCGACGAACGCCACCATTCGATCTTCGGCGCGATCGAGCAAATGGTGCGGGCGGGCTAGAAAAGTGGGCTTCCGGCGGCT
>JAIXZK010000149.1 GCA_027489695.1 Sphingomonadales bacterium | reverse complement strand
GCGGCGGCCGGCGCGCCAGTCGAAGGCTGGCCGAACTGCATATGGATGATCGACCGCCCGGCGGCCTCCAGCGCATGGGCGCGGCGGCTGATGGCGATGGCGTGAAAGGGTTCGACGGCGGCGGTCATGGCGGCGCCCTAGCGCAAAGCGGTCGCCGGATCACCGATCATTTGCGCCGCCGCCATCGGCTGTTGCCGGTTCGGCCGCGCCATCCATGCTGGATGGTCGCCAACGCTCTCGCCGCGGGGCACGGCGCATCAGCCGCGACGCCCTGGCTCCGGCTGCGGCGGCGCCAGCGACTCGGCAAATGCCACCACCCTTGCCGACAGTCGCGCCAGCGAGCCGCTATCGCTCCAGGTCGCATCGCCGGTGACGGATCGATGCGCAACGATCGGCAGCGCCTCCGGACGCGACCGGCCGGTGATCGCCGCCAATGCCGAGGCGATATCGGGATAGTGGAAGCGGAAGCCGCTGCGCACTGCCGCGGCCGGCAGCACGCGCTGGCCGCCGAGCAGCAGTTCGTCGGCAAAGCTGCCCAGAAGGAGCCGCAGCGGCAGCGCCGGGATCGGCAACATTGCCGGGCGGCCGAGCGCCTTGCCCAGCGCGGCGGTGAAGACGCGGTTGGTCACCGGCACCGGCGCGGTGGCGTTGACCGGCCCGGCCAGCGCCGGCGACGCGATCGCGTGGACGATCAGCCGGCAAAGGTCGTCGCGGTGGATCCAGCTCATCCAGTGCCGACCGTCGCCGAAACGGCCACCGAGCCCGAATTCGAACGGCACCAGCAACCGCGACAACAGGCCTCCCGAGGATCCGAGCACCAGCCCGGTGCGCAGCAGCACGACGCGAACCCCCGGCGCGCGGCTGGCCGCCGCTTCCCAGGCGACACAGAGCCGCCGCGAGAAACACGGCCGGCCGGCGCTTCCCTCGGTCAGACTGGCGTCGGCATTAAGGCCGTACCAGCCGATCGCCGAGCCGCTGACCAGCACCTCGGGCTTGTGCTCGAGCCGCGTGATCAGCCTGACGACGTCGCGAGTCACGCGGAGGCGCGACCGCAGGATGCGCCGGCGCTGGCGCACGGTCCATGGCGAGTCGGAAATCGGCTCGCCGGCAAGGTTGACGATGGCATCAAGGCGGGTCGCGCCGGCAATGGCATCGAGCGAAGTGATGATGCGCAGCGGCACCGGCAGGCCCAGGGTGGCCGCCGGATCGCGGGTCAGCACCGTCACGTCATGGCCAGCGGCGACCAGCGCCGCGACCAGCCGGCTGCCGACAAAACCGGTGCCGCCGGTGACGAGGACCGCCCGCCGCCCGGCCAGGCCATCGGCGAGCGCCGCGGCCGGCGACGGCAGCAGCCGCGGCGCGCGCCGTGCCGCCGCCATGTCGCGCAGCCCCGAAACAACGACACCGAGCGCCGCCAAGGCGCACAGCCAGCCCATGACGCCGTGATCGACGCGCACGATCGCGGTCGGCAAGCGCAGCCAGCCCGCCAGCACCGGCACCAGCATCGCCAGGATGACCCCATAGTTGAGCGTGAGCAGCGTGTGGGTGACGCGCTCGCTCGCCGGCAAGTGCCGCGACCGGTCCTCCTCGACGAAATCCCAGAGCGTGATCGCCATTTCGCCGACCAGCAGCGCCGCCAGCGCCGCCGCCCAGCCGCCATGAACTTCGGTCCAGCCCAGCGCCAGGAACATCGCCGCATAGGCCAGGTTGCGGACGCCATGCAGCGCCAGCTCGCGCGCTTGCGATGGTCGCCACGCCAGCCGCTGGGTCAGTTCATGGTGATAAAGGGTGTCGAAGCCGCCCATGGCAATCTGCAGCAGGACAGCCACCCACAGCCAGTCAGTCATCATTCGATCCTTTCGGTCGTTGCGGCGCATCGCGGAACAGGCAGGTCTGGTGGATCAGGTCGCCGAACCAGCGATGTTCGAGCGCCAGGGTGAAGGCGAAGCCGCCGTCGCCGCGGTCCTGGTGGTCAATGGTCAATCGGCCGGGCGCCAGCCAGGCCGGCAGTCGCAGCCGCCAGCGACCGAGGGCGAGGAAATAATGGTCGCTGGTGAAACGGATGCCGCTCGCATCGCCGCTGACCGACAGCGCGATTCCGAAGCCGCCGCCGAGATATTCCTCCAGCCCGGTCGGCCCGGCAAACCGCTTGGCGCTGTGGATGGCCTGGGGGAAGCCGCGTCGCCGGCCATAGAGGCGAGTCCAGACCTGGCCGCCGCTTTCGCCATCCTCGGTCACGCTGACCACGGCCGGCACGCCGGTGTCGCAGCCGAGCGGCAGCGGCGCGCCGATCGCTCGCGCCAATTGCGCCAGCAGCCAGCCCGCCACCGCCATGCGGCAAGCGACGACTTCGCCGACATAGGTGACGGCAACGCCGGGGCCGAGGCGCTTGGCGAAGCGGGCGCGCACCGCCGCCGGCAAAGCCGCCCAGGCCGCCGCCCCGAGCAGGGCGCGAAAGCGGACATCGCCGAGCGAGGCCGGCGCCACCGTCGGTGCATCATGGGCTGCCACCCACGCCCTGGCCGCAAACACCGCCATCACGCCCTCCCTTCTTTCCGTCAATTCAGACAATACAGAAATCAATTCACAAATGATTTTGACGTCCGCCTATGGCGGCGAACCGCCCTTGCGGCTGCCGAAACCAAGCAGGTTGACGACCTTCGAACCCATCTTGATCAGCGCCATCAGCTTGGCCGGTGGCACGCCGAGCATCTGCTGGTACCAGCCATCGACGGTG
>JAIXZK010000160.1 GCA_027489695.1 Sphingomonadales bacterium | reverse complement strand
CGGCGACATCGATCCGGCCAAGGTCGCCACCGATCTCGCCGCCGCGCGCAGCAAGGGCGACGAGCGCGCCGTCGCGCGGCTGGAAGCAATGCAGGCTGCGGTGGTCAACTAAAGGGAGGGCCTCCCTCCTTTCAGATCCCGATTCGCTCCGTCGTCATCCACACCACCAGACCGGCAACGCCGGCCAGCGCCGACATCAGCGCCGCCGCGGCCTCACCGCGCGAATCACGCTCGAACTCCTCGAGATCGGCAATATCGAGCACCGCGACATAGGCCGCCGGCGCCGCGGCGCTGCTGCCCAGCTGGCCGCTGCTGCGCAGCATTTCGAAATCGACGACCGAGACCAGCGCCCGGATGCCGGGCAGGAAGTCGCTGCGAGTCCAGTCCTCGAAGGCCTGGGTAGTGGTTTCCGTTTTCAGGGTGATCAATCCGATGATGCGCATGACGGCTCCTTTGCCGTCATAAACGTTCCAGCAAGCCGGATCGCTGCATCTTAACGGCGGCGGCCAAAGCCTCTAAGGCTGTGGCCATAGATGGAGAGTGTGATGCGATCGACCCTGACCCTGGCATTCCTGGCCGCGACGATGGCCGGTGCCGCCGCCGTCGTCGCGCAGCCGGCCACGACCGAAACCCCCGTCCGTTCGACCCTGAAGCCGGTAACGCCGAGCGATGGCAGCGCACCGCGCCAGCGGCTGGTGACGGTATTCGGCGCCGAAGCCTGCCCCAAGCCATCGTCGCCCGATGAAGTCGTCGTCTGCGCGCGGCTGCCGGAATCCGAAGTCTATCGCATCCCCAAGCAGCTGCGGCAGGCCAACAATCGCGTCAGCCCGTTCCAGGCCAACCGCAATCTGCTGCTCGGCGATTCGGCGGGCGGCGCCGGCGGCGCCATCGGCTCGTGCAGCGCCGTCGGCGGCAGCGGCAGCATCGGCTGCACCACCCGCCAGATCGACGCCTGGGCCCGCGACCGCAGCAGCCGCATGGGCGCTACCGAGGAAGTGCCGGACCAGTAAAGGCGAGGGTGGCTTCCGGCGGCTGGGGCCTTAGGCCCCGGCCGCCGGAGGCCTCTCTCTTGCTCAACGCAGCGGGCGCACCATCGCTGGCTGCCCCGGCTTGGCCGGATCGAAGCGCACCCGCACCGTCTCGCCGCTGTTGCCGGGGAAGTTGGTGAAGATCGCCGTCACCAGGTTCGGCACCAGGCGGGTCAGGTTGTTCGACGAGCTCACCGTTTCGGCGCGGCCTTCGAAAACGCTCTGCTTGTCGGCGGCGCGGCTGATCTTCATGGCGAGCTGGCTGTTGTACTGGGTCACCGAATAGACTTCCGGGCCAAAGCCACCGCCCCAGCCGCCGAAGCCCCCCCAATAGGGGTTCCAGCCAAAGCGGCCGAAGCCACCATAGCCGCCATAGCCGAAACCGCCCCAGCCGCCGCCGCCCCAGCCGCCACCCCAGCCGCCAAAGCCACCGAAGCTGCCGGGGCGGGTCTGCACCTTCTCGCGCGGCGGGCCGACGTTGTAATCAAGCTGGACGATCAGATCGGGCTGGGCATCGGCTTCGCGATAGCCGGCGGCGACCAGGCGCTGGCGCACCAGATCGGCGTAGGTGGCGAATTCGAGGCCGCCCTTTTCGGCATCGCGCGGTTCGATGCGGAAGCTCTGGCCAGCGGGCGGCGGCAGCATCTGGAATCGCGCCACCCGCGCTTCGAAAACCGGCGCGCAGCCAGCGACTGCGAGCAGGATGGCGGGGATGGCAACACGTGCGATCGACTGGAACATGGACGGACCCTTTGCGACTTGCCTTCCAAATGGGGGCAATCGTCGCATTCGCCAAGTTAATCCCGACTGAACCCGTCGCAAAGCCGGCTGCGACACGGTGTCGGCATGGCGGCCCGCGACTTCAGTCCCGGAAGCCGACCGCCCGGTGCACCTCGGCCAGCACCGGCTCGGCGATGGCCCGCGCGCGCTCGGCGCCGGCGGCGAGCACGGCATCGAGCGCGACATCATCGTGACGCAGTTCGTTGAAGCGCGCGGTGATCGGCGCGATCGCCGCCACCATGGCTTCGGCGAGTGCCGGCTTGAACTGGCCAAAGCCCTGGCCGCCATAGTCGCCAAGCACCTGTGCCGCGCTGCGGCCGGTAAGCGCCGCCATCAGCCCGACGAGGTTGGCGGCTTCCGGGCGTCCGGCCAGGCCGGCGATTTCCGAAGGCAGCGGCTCGGGGTCGGTCTTCGCCCGCCTGATCTTCTGGGCGATGCTATCGGCGTCGTCGGTCAGGTTGATGCGGCTGGCATCGCTGGGGTCGGACTTCGACATTTTGGCGGTACCGTCGCGCAAGGACATGACGCGCGTCGCCGGGCCTTCGATCACCGGCTCGGGCAGCGGGAACAGCTCAACGCCATGGTCGTTGTTGAACTTGGCGGCGATGTCGCGGGCGAGTTCGAGATGCTGCTTCTGGTCGTCCCCAACCGGCACATGCGTCGCCTTGTAGGCGAGGATGTCGGCGGCCTGCAGCACGGGATAGGTATAGAGGCCGACGCTGGCGCCCTCGCGGTCCTTGCCGGCCTTGTCCTTGAACTGGGTCATGCGGTTCAGCCAGCCGACCCGCGCCGTGCACATCAGCACCCAGGCGAGTTCGGCATGGACCCGCACCGCGCTTTGCGGAAACAAGATGCAGCGCGCTGGATCGAGGCCACTGGCGAGCAGCGCCGCGGTCATTTCGCGGATGCCGCGGCGCAGCACCGCCGGGTCCTGCGCCACGGTAATCGCGTGCAGGTCGACGACGCAGAAGATCGATTCATGCGCGTCCTGCATCGCCACCCAATTGCGGATCGCCCCCAGATAATTGCCGAGGTGGAGGTTGCCGGTCGGCTGGATGCCGGAAAAGACGCGAGTGGCGGGTTTCATGGACGGCCTTTGCGAGACAGGCGGCTGCGGAGATCGGCAAGCGTGAACAGGCCGAGCATGCGTGCCGCGCCCAGATAGGCGAGGCCGCCACTGCCGATCAACAGCGCCAGTGCCAGCGCGCGAATCGGCAGCGTGCCGGCGGTGAATGGCAGCACCCATGGCCCCAGCGCCAGCAGCACCGCCACCATCGCCGCCGCGGCCAGCACCAGCCGCGGCACGCTGCGCAACAGGCGCGCGTCGGCGCTGAAATGCCCGCGGGCGCGCAACACCCACCACAGCGCGCCGGCGTTGATCCAGGCGGCCAGCGCCGTCGACAGGGCAATGCCGACATGGCCGAAACGCCAGATCAGCAGCAGATTGCCGACGAGGTTGACCAGCATGGAGGCGACCGCGATCCGCACCGGCGTGCGCGTGTCCTGCCGGGCGTGGAAGCCGGGGGTCAGCACCTTGATCAGCACATAGGCCGGCAGGCCGAGCGAAAAGGCCGCCAGCGCGTCGGCCGTCGCCACCGCATCGCCCGTGGTGAAGCGGCCGAATTCAAGCAGCCCGCGGATGATCGGCAATGCCGAGACGGTAAGCGCCGCGGCGGCCGGCAGGGTAAGCAGCAGCACCAGCTCGATGGCGCGATTCTGGCTGTGGCCGGCAGCAGCGTCGTTGCCGGCGCCCAGCTGCTTCGACATCGCCGGCAGCAGCGCGGTGCCGACGCCGATGCCGATCAGGCCGAGCGGCAGCTGGTTGAGACGATCGGCGTAATAGAGGTAGCTCACCGCGCCTTCCGGCAGGAAACGCGCCGCCAGCGCCGTCGAGACCAGCAGGTTGAACTGCACCGCGCCAGCGCCCAGCGCCGCCGGGCCGATGATCGCCAGCAGCTTGCGCACGCTGGCGTTGAGCCGCGGCCAGCGCAGCCGCAGCCGGATATCGGCGCGGGCACAGGCCCAGAGCAGCCAGACGAACTGCAGGATGCCGGCAAAGGCGACGCACAGCGCCTGGACCCGTGCCGATTGCACCGGATCATCGCCGCTCGCCAGCAACAGCCCGGCGATCAGCGCCAGGTTGAGCAGGATCGGCGCCGCGGCATTCACCCAGAAGCGGCCGATCGAGTTGAGGATGCCGCCCATCAGCGAGACGAGGCTGATCAGCAGCAGATAGGGGAAGGTCAGCCGGGTGAAATCGACCGCCAGGGCGAACTTCGCCGGATCGGCATCGGGAAAACCGCCGGTCAGCGCCCAGACCACCGGCGCCGCGGCGACGATCATCAGCGCGGTGAAGATGGCCAGGAAGGGCAACAGCACCGCCAGCACATCCTCGGCAAAGCGCTTGGCGCCGCGCAGGTCCCCGCCATCGGCACCGACCTGGCGGTTGAACATCGGAACGAAGGCGGCCGAGAACGCGCCTTCCGCGAACAGCGCGCGGAACAGATTGGGCAGGCGGAAGGCGATCAGAAAGGCATCGGCCGCCATGCCGGCGCCAACGAAGCGCGCCATCAGCACATCGCGCAGGAAGCCGGCGATGCGACTGACCAGGGTCAGGCCGCCGATGGTGGCGGTGGCGCGGAGGAGGGACATGGCGCCCCTTCAGCAGCCTGCGAGGCCGCGGCAAAGCCGCGTCCGGACGTCGGAACGGTTCGCCCGACTTGAGGTCGGGCGCCCGCCGGCCGGGCTTGCGCCTCTCGGCGCGCTGCTCGGCGATTGCTGCGCAATCACCTCGCTACGCTCCGGGGCGCTGCGCCTTAAGCATTCCCCGCCGTCGCGCCGCCCTGCTGCTGCGCCATGTACAGCGCGGCGAAGTCGATCGGATCGAGCATCAACGGCGGGAAGCCACCGTCGCGCACGGCGTCGGCGACGATGCGACGCGCGAAGGGGAAGATGATCCGCGGTGCTTCGATGATCAGGAACGGCTCCAGCGCCTCATCCGGAACGTTGTTGAGGCCGAACAGCGCGCCATAGAGCAGCTCGACGACAAAGGCGGTCTGGCCCTCGACATCGGCCTTGGCGCTGATCTTCAGCTCGACCTCGAACATGTTCTCGGCACCGCGGCGGGCGTTGACGCCGACATTGACATCGATGCGCGGCGCTTCGTTCCACTGCAGCGACTGCGGGGCATTGGGGTTCTCGAAGCTGAGATCCTTGACGTACTGGGTCAGGATCGCGACCTGCGGCAGCGGCTCGAGCTCGGTCTGCGGCACGGTAACGGTGCCATCATTGGTCAGATCATCGGCCATGGGAAGCTCCGGAACAGGCATTGGAAAGGGCCGGGCCAGCTAGCACCCGGCCCCCGTGGGCGCAATCGGCCCCAATCTTATTCGCCGTACTCACTCGCCGTCGTCGTAGCTCTCGACGGGGCCCGAATCCTGGCCCTTGGCGGTGGTGTCGCGATCGACGAATTCGACGATGGCCATCGGCGTCGCGTCGGAACGGCGGATGCCGGCCTTGACGATGCGGATATAGCCGCCCGGCCGCTCGGCGTAGCGCGGCGCCAGCTCGTCGAACAGCTTGACCAGCTGCGCATCGTCCTGAAGCCGGGCGTGGGCGAGACGACGGTTGCTGAGGCCACCATGCTTGGCGAGCGTCACCAGCTTTTCGACATAGGGGCGAATTTCCTTCGCCTTCGGCAGCGTCGTGGTGATCTGCTCGTGCTTGATCAGCGCGGCGGCCATGTTGCGGAACATGGCGAGGCGGTGGGTGGTGGTACGGCCCAATTTGCGATGGGCATTGCGATGGCGCATTTCATGTCTCCGTTCGTCAGGGGGCCGTGCGAGGTACCCCGTGCCTGGCTGGTTTGCGGGTCAGCCGTTGCCCCGGTTGCCGCTGTTTCCAGCGGCCGAGCGCCGCGGCAAAGCCGCGTCGTGACGTCGGACGGGATCAGCGGACTTGCGGTCCGCTGCCCCGCCGGCCGAGCTTGCGCGTGTCGGCGTCCAGCCAGGCTGGCCGCTCGCCGCGCTTCGCTCAGAATTCCTGCTCGAGCTTCTTGGCCATTTCCTCGATGTTCTCCGGCGGCCAGCCCGAGATTTCCATGCCGAGGCGCAGGCCCATGTGGCTGAGCACTTCCTTGATTTCATTCAAGGACTTGCGGCCAAAGTTCGGCGTGCGCAGCATCTCGCTCTCGGTCTTCTGCACCAGATCGCCGATGTAGATGATGTTGTCATTCTTCAGGCAGTTGGCCGAGCGCACCGAAAGCTCGAGCTCGTCGACCTTCTTGAGCAGGAAGCGGTTGATGACAGTGTTGTCGTCGACCTCGATCGGGCCGCCCATGTCCTTCACCGGCTGCGCGACGGTGGTCACGCTGTCCTCGAAGTTGACGAACAGCTGCAGCTGGTCCTGCAGGATCTTGGCGCCATAGGCGAGCGCATCGTCGGGCGAAACGCTGCCATCGGTTTCAACGTTGATGGTCAGCTTGTCGTAGTCGAGCTCCTGGCCGACGCGGGTGTTGTCGACCTTGTAGCTGACCTGGCGCACCGGCGAGTAGAGCGCATCGACCGGGATCAGCCCGATCGGCGCATCGGCCGGGCGGTTGGCGCTGGCCGGGACATAGCCCTTGCCGGCCTCGACCGTCAGTTCCATGTTCAAGGTCGCGCCCTCGTCGAGCGTGCAGATGACGAGATCCTTGTTCATCACCTCCATGTCGCCGGTCACGGCGATCTGGCCGGCGGTGACTTCGCCGGGGCCAGTCGCCGTCAGATGCACACGCTTGGCCGTGTCGCCGGCCATGCGGATGGCGACCTGCTTGATGTTGAGGACGATGTCGGTCACGTCCTCGCGAACGCCGGTCAGGCTCGAAAATTCGTGCAGCACGCCGTCAATCTTGATGGCGGTGACGGCGGCACCCTGCAGCGACGAGAGCAGCACGCGGCGCAGGGCGTTGCCGAGCGTCAGGCCGAAGCCGCGCTCCAGCGGCTCGGCGACGAAGCTGCCCTTGCGGCGGGCGTCGGCGGTCGGGCGGGGCTCGAGCCGATTCGGCTTCTTGAGTTCGGTCCAGTTCTTGGCGATGACTGCCACAGGCTCACCTCTCGATTGGGGCTGACCGGGTCGTCACCCGGACGGCCCCCAATTCAGTCTTGAAACGGCGAAAGCCGCGCCGGGGGGCTGGCGCGGCCAGGAAACACTGGCGTCAGACGCGCCGGCGCTTCGGGGGCCGCACGCCGTTGTGCGGTATCGGGGTCACGTCGCGGATCGCGGTGATCTGGAAGCCGACGGCCTGCAGGGCGCGCAGCGCCGATTCACGGCCCGAACCCGGCCCGCGCACCTCGACTTCGAGGGTGCGGACGCCATGTTCGGCGGCCTTCTTGCCGGCGTCCTCGGCGGCCATCTGGGCAGCAAATGGCGTCGACTTGCGCGAGCCCTTGAAGCCCATGGTGCCGGCGGACGACCAGGCAATGGCATTGCCCTGCGCGTCGGTGATGGTGATCATGGTGTTGTTGAAGCTGGCGTTCACATGCGCGACGCCAGAGGTGATGTTCTTGCGCTCACGGCGCTTGATGCGAGCAACTTCGCGGGCCATCGTTCGAATCCTTGTCAGGAAAGCAGATCAGCAGGGGACGAGAAGAAGATTACTTCTTCTTGCCGGCGATCGGCTTGGCCTTGCCCTTGCGGGTGCGGGCATTGGTGTGGGTGCGCTGGCCGCGGACCGGAAGGCCCTTGCGATGACGCAGGCCGCGATAGCAGGCCAGGTCCATCAGCCGCTTGATGTTCATCTGCGTCTGGCGACGCAGATCACCCTCGACGGTCAGTTCACGGTCGATCTTCTCGCGAATCGACAGCACCTCGGCGTCGGTCAGGTCCTGGACCCGGCGCTCCGGCGGAAATCCGAGCTCGGCCGACAGGCGGCTGGCGGTGGTGCGGCCGATGCCGTGGATATAGGTCAGCGCGATCTCGACGCGCTTGTTGGTCGGGATGTTAACACCCGCGATACGTGCCACGCAGTAATTCCTTCCATGCTCCACAGGGGACGCGGGCAACGCCCCCCATCTCAAAGCAACATCGAGGCTGCACGCGGCAACCTCGACAGGCGATCCGGATAAACGGAGAGAGGGCAGCTACTGGCGAGCAACGCCAGAGTCAAGCCGTTTGTTGGCAAAGCACCGCGGCGGCCGGCAGAGCCGGCGGTCAGCGATCCAATATGGCGTCGATCGAAGCCGCGACAGCATCCATGTCGGCCATGCCATCGACGCGATCGACGATGCCCATGGCTTCATAATGCGGCAGGATCGGCGCGGTCTTGGCGCGATACTCGGCCATCCGGGTGCGCACCGTGTCGGCATTGTCGTCAGGACGACGCTTGAATCCGGTGCTGCCGCAGACATCGCAGGTCCCGGCGACGGCCGGCAGCTTGTAGCGGTCGTGATAGCCTTCGCCGCACTTGCCGCAGGTGAAACGCCCGGTGATGCGATCGACCAGCGCCTCTTCATCGACGACAAGCTCGATAACATGGCCGAGAGTCAGCCCCTTGGCCGCCAGCATCGCATCGAGTTCCTGCGCCTGCGCCGGCGTGCGCGGATAGCCATCGAGGATGAAGCCGGCGCGGGCATCATCGGCATCGAGCCGCTCGCTGAGGATGCCGTTGACGATGGCGTCCGACACCAGCTCGCCGGCGTCCATCACCTTCTTCGCGGCGATCCCGATCGGCGTCCCGGCGGCGACCGCTGCGCGCAGCATGTCGCCGGTGGAAAGTTGCACCAGGCCCCGTTGCTTGACGAGCCGGCTCGCCTGGGTGCCCTTGCCCGCCCCCGGCGGACCCAGAAGGATTAGATTCAACGCCGATTGCCCCGCAATTTCGATTTCTTGATTAGGCCCTCATATTGATGCGCAAGCAAGTGGCTCTGGATCTGCGCGACGGTATCCATTGTGACATTGACAACGATGAGCAATGACGTTCCGCCCAGCGCCAGACCGGTCCCCATCCGTGCCGACAGGAATTCCGGCAGCAGGCAGATCACGGTCAGATAGGCCGCGCCGATGACGGTGATGCGCGTCAGCACATAGTCGAGATATTCCGCGGTACGCTGGCCGGGCCGGATGCCGGGGATAAAGCCGCCGTACTTCTTGAGGTTCTCCGCGGTCTCCTCCGGATTGAAGACGACAGCGGTGTAGAAGAAGCTGAAGAAGATGATGCCGAGCGCATAGAGCGCCATGTACAGCGGCGCGCCATGCTGCAGCGCCTGGGTAATGGTCAGCAGCCATTCGGGGCCATTGCCGCCCTGCGCCGCGAACTGGGCGATGGTCAGCGGCATCAGCAGCAGCGACGAGGCGAAGATCGGCGGAATGACGCCCGAGGTGTTGAGCTTCAGCGGCAGATGGCTGGCATCGCCCTGGAACTGGCGGCTGCCGACCTGGCGCTTCGGATACTGGATCAGGATGCGGCGCTGGGCGCGCTCCATCAGGCAGATGAAGGCGATGGTGGCGAGCGCGATGATCGAGATGAACAGCAGCGCCGCCGGCGAAATCGCCCCGGTGCGCGCCTGTTCGAACAGCTGGCCGATGCTGGTCGGCAGCGCCGAAACGATGCCGGCCATGATGATCAGCGACACGCCATTGCCGATACCGCGGCTGGTGATCTGCTCGCCCAGCCACATCAGGAACATGGTGCCGCCGATCAGCGTGATGACGGTGGTGACGCGAAAGAAGACGCCCGGATCGATGACCGCTGAGATGCCCTGCGTCGCGCCCCAGCTTTCGAGACCGACGGCGATGCCATAGCCCTGGATGGCGGTAAGGAACACCGTGCCATAGCGGGTGTACTGGTTCAGCGTCTTGCGGCCGGACTCGCCTTCCTTCTTCAGCGCCATGAAGCTCGGGATCAGGCTGGTCAGCAACTGCACGATGATCGACGCGGTGATATAGGGCGTGACGCCCAGCGCGATCAGGCTCATGCGTTCGAGCGCGCCGCCCGAGAACATGTTGAAGAAATCGAGGACGCCGCCCTTGGTCTGGGTGAACAGCGAATTGAGCGCCGTCGGATCGATGCCGGGCAGCGGCACGAAGGAGACCAGGCGGAAGACGATCAGCGCGCCGAGCGTGAACCACAGCCGCTTCTTGAGCTCCGTGGCTTTGGAGAAATTCGCGAAGCTGAGCTGCGCGGCCATCTGTTCGGCGGCTGAGGCCATTTGGGTCGGTCCGATCTGGGTGTCGGTGCTAGATAGGCTCCCTGAAGGGAGAGTCCAGATGCCACCGGCGGCCGGGGGCACCCCCGGCCGGTTCGAGCGCGCCCATATGCAAGAAAGGCTGCCTCGAACAACGGCAGGAGCAGGGGCTCAGCCCCTGCCCGCCGGAGGCAATTGTTACTTGTGCGCCTTGGCGGCGCGCGCCGCGGCGCGGGCGGCCTTGGCCTCGTCCTTCGACAGCGGCTCGGGCTTCGGCGCCGGCAGTTCGATGCTGCCACCAGCGGCTTCGACGGCGGCGCGCGCCGAGGCGGTGACACCGGCGATCTTCAGCGACACCTTGGCGGTCAGGCTGCCCTTGCCGAGCAGGCGGACGCCATCACGGGCGTGCGTCAGAATGCCCGACGCGGTCAGCGCCTCGGCATCGATCACCTGGCTGGCGTCGATGCGGCCGGCGTCGATCGCCGCCTGCAGGGTACCGAGGTTCAGCTCGCTGAACTCCTTGGCGAAGATGTTGTTGAAACCACGCTTGGGCAGCCGCATGTGCAGCGGCATCTGGCCGCCTTCAAAGCCCTTGATGGCAACGCCGGAACGACTCTTCTGGCCCTTCTGGCCGCGCCCGGCGGTCTTGCCGAGGCCGGAGCCGATGCCGCGGCCGACGCGGACGCGCTTGACGCGAGCGCCGGGATTGTCATGGAGATCGTTGAGCTTGGTCGTCATGAAGTGCACTCGCTTTCGCTAGGGGCGCGCAAAAAAGTTCATCCCCGCCGTGGCGGGGATGGGGTTCAACCGGCGATTTCCTCGACCCGCACCATGTGCGCGACCTTGGCGATCATGCCGCGGATGGAGGGGGTGTCCTCCAGTTCGCGGCTGCGGTTCATCTTGTTGAGGCCGAGGCCGATCAGCGTCTGCTCCTGGTCGGGAGCGCGGCGGATCGGCGAACCGGTCTGGGTGACTTTCAGCTTGGCCATCTGCTGTTCCTTACGCCATGGCTTCGGCGTCGGCTTCGGCGACACGCGCCGAAACATCGCCGCGACGCGCCATCAGGTCGGCGATCTTCTTGCCGCGACGCTGGGCGACCGCTTTTGGGCTGGTCTGTTCCGAAAGCGCCGTGAAGGTCGCCCGGATCATGTTGTAGGGGTTGTTGGTGCCGACCGACTTGGTGACGACATCGGCAACGCCAAGGGCTTCGAACACGGCGCGCATCGGGCCGCCGGCGATGATGCCGGTACCCTGGGTCGCCGAGCGGACATAGACCTTGCCGGCGCCGAAATGGCCATAGCCATCATGGTGCAGGGTGCGGCCGTCGCGCAGCGGCACGCGGATCATGGTCTTCTTGGCAGCGGCGGTCGCCTTCTGGATGGCTTCCGGCACTTCGCGCGCCTTGCCATGGCCGAAGCCGACCCGGCCCTTGGCATCACCGACCACCACGAGCGCGGCGAAGCCGAAGCGCTTGCCGCCCTTCACCGTCTTCGAGACGCGGTTGATGTGGACCAGCTTTTCGACCAGCTCTTCACCGCCGGCCTCCTGGTTGTTGTCACGGCGACCGCCACGACCGCGGTCGCGATCATTGCCGCCGCGTCCGCCGCCACGGCCGCGATCACCGCCGCCGGGACCGCCGCGACCGCGGCGTTCGCCGCCGGAGGGCGGGGCGTTGGCACCGATGGAGCCGGCGCCAGCGCCGGAGTCGAGGTTTTCGTCAGCCATCTTAGAACTCCAGCCCGCCTTCGCGGGCACCGTCGGCCAGCGCCTTGACGCGGCCATGGAAGAGGAAACCACCGCGATCGAAGACGACCTTCGACACGCCGGCGGCCATGGCACGCTCGGCGAGGCGCTTGCCGACTTCCGCCGCCGCATCCTTGGTGGCGCCGGTGACGTCGCGCACATCCTTCTCGAGCGTCGAGGCGGCAGCGACGGTAATACCGCGCGCGTCGTCGATCACCTGGGCATAGATATGCTGCGACGAGCGATGGATGGACAGGCGCGGACGCTCGCCGCCCTTGGCGCGCAGCGCCGTGCGGACGCGCCGGCGGCGCTGATCGAACAGGGAGAGCTTGGCCATTACTTCTTCTTCCCTTCCTTGCGGAAGATGAACTCGCCGCGATACTTGATGCCCTTGCCCTTGTACGGCTCGGGCTTGCGCCAGCGGCGGATCTCGGCGGCCACCTGGCCGACGCGCTGCTTGTCGCGACCGCTGATCTCGACCGTGGTCTGGTCCGGCGTCTTGATGGTGATGCCGTCCGGAATGGCGAAATCGACGTCGTGGCTGTAGCCGAGCTGCAGGCGCAGGTTCGAACCCGTCACCGAGGCGCGATAGCCGACGCCGGTAATTTCCAGCACCTTGGTGAAGCCGTCCGACACGCCGGTGACGAGGTTGGCCACCATCGTGCGCTGCATGCCCCAGAAGGCACGGGCGCGCTTGCTGTCATTGGCCGGCGTCACGGCAATCTGGCCGGCGTCGATCGCATAGGCGATGTCGTCGACGAGCGGCATGGTGAGTTCGCCCTTGGGGCCCTTCACCGTCAGGATACGGTCCGCGATGCTGGCGGTGACGCCGGCGGGGACCGCGACTGGTTTCTTTCCGATGCGCGACATGGCTCAGAACACCTGGCAGAGGACTTCGCCGCCGACATTCTGCTCACGCGCTTCCGCGTCGGACAGAACACCCTTCGGCGTCGAGACGATTACGATGCCGAGGCCATTGCGGACCCGCGGCAGTTCTTCGGCGCCCGAATAGACGCGGCGACCAGGCTTCGAGACACGCGCCACATGCTGGATGGCGGGGCGGCCTTCGAAATACTTCAGATCGATGCGCAGCGCGGCAGCGGCGGTGCCGCCATCGGCCGAGCTGTAGCCGCGAATATAGCCTTCGCGCTGCAGCACATCGAGCACGCGGGCGCGCAGCTTCGAAGCGGGGGTGAGAATCGAATCCTTCTTGGCCTGCTGGCCATTGCGGATCCGGGTGAGCATATCGCCCAGGGGATCGGTCATCGACATCTTGGCGGTCCTACCAGCTCGACTTGGTCACACCGGGGATCAGGCCCTTGTTGGCCAGTTCCCGCAGCATGATGCGCGACAGCTTGAACTTGCGATAATAAGCCCGCGGCCGGCCGGTCAGCTCGCAACGGTTGCGAACCCGGGTCGGGTTGGCGTTGCGCGGCAGTTCGGCCATCTTCAGGCGCGCCATCAGGCGCTCATTGTCGTCGCGGCTCTCGTCATTGGCGATCGCCTTCAGCACGGCGAACTTGCCGGCGTACTTGACGACGAGACCCTTGCGGCGCTCGTTCTTGTTGATCATCGACAGCTTTGCCATGGTTCAGGCCGCCTTCTTTTCTTCAATCATGCCGATGAACGGGAAGCCGAACAGCTTCAGCAGCTCGCGGGCCTCGTCGTCGGTGGTCGCCGAGGTGGCGATGATCACATCCATGCCGCGGATCTTGTCGATCTTGTCATAGTTGATCTCGGGGAAGATCAGCTGCTCCTTCAGGCCCATGGCGTAATTGCCACGGCCGTCGAAGGACTTGCCGTTCAGGCCGCGGAAATCGCGGACGCGCGGCAGCGCGACGGTGATCAGGCGATCGAGGAATTCGTACATCCGCTCGCGGCGCAGGGTGACCTTGCAGCCGATCGGCATGCCTTCGCGCAGCTTGAACTGGGCGACCGACTTCTTGGCCTTGGTGACGACCGGCTTCTGGCCGGCGATCAGCGCCATTTCGGCGGCGGCCTGCTCGACCTTCTTCTTGTCCTGCGTCGCTTCGCCGACGCCCATGTTCAGCACGATCTTCTCGAGCCGGGGCACCTGCATGACGTTCTTGTAACCGAACTTCTCGGTCATCGCGGCGCGGATACGATCTTCATAGATCGTCTGCATGCGCGGCTTGGGGGCGGTCTCAGCCATCGATCACTTCTCCCGACCGCTTGGCGACGCGCACCTTGCGACCATCTTCGAGCACCTTGAAGCCAACGCGGGTCGGCTTGCCGGTCTTCGGATCCTCGATCGCCACGTTGGACACGTGCAGGGGCGCTTCGATGCGCTCCAGCCCGCCCTGGGGATCGACCTGCGAAGGCTTCTTGTGGCGGGTCATCATGTTGATGCCACCAACAATCACCTTGTTGTCACGCGGCATGGCCTTGGTGACCTCGCCGTGCTTGCCCTTGTCCTTGCCGGACAGGATGACGACCTTGTCCCCCTTCTTGATCTTTGCAGCACTCATTACAGCACCTCGGGCGCCAGGCTGATGATCTTCATATGCCCGGTGGCGCGCAGTTCGCGCACGACGGGCCCGAAGATACGGGTGCCGATCGGCTCTTCATTCTTGTTGATGAGCACGGCGGCGTTCGAATCGAAGCGGATCACCGAGCCATCGGCGCGGCGGATGTCCTTGGCGGTACGAACGACGACGGCGCGATGCACGTCACCCTTCTTCACCTTGCCCTTGGGCTGGGCTTCCTTGACCGAGACGACGATGACATCACCGACGCCGGCGAAGCGACGCTTCGAGCCGCCGAGCACCTTGATGCACATCACGCGCTTGGCGCCGCTGTTGTCGGCGACATCGAGATTGGTCTGCATCTGGATCATGCGTTCGATCCTTCCGGAGCGGCAGCATCAGCCGCGGCGGTGTCGAGCACCTTCCACGTCTTCAGCTTCGAAATCGGGGCGCATTCCTCGATGCGGACAGTATCGCCGGTCTTGACGACATTGTTCTCGTCATGGGCGTGATACTTCTTCGAAAGGCGGATGATCTTGCCATAGACCGGGTGCGCAACCTTGCGCTCGATCAGCACGACGACCGTCTTGTCACCCTTGTCGGACACGACTTTGCCCTGCAGGACGCGTTTGGGCATGGTTCAGGCCTCCTGTGCCGCGGCCGGCTTGCGCACGGACTGCAGCGTCTTGATACGGGCGATGGTGCGGCGCACCTCGCGAACACGGCCCGGCTTCTCGAGCTGGCCGGTGGCCGCCTGGAAACGCAGGTTGAACTGCTCGCGCTTCAGCTCCTGGAGCGCGGTCGCGAGCTGGTCGTCGGTCTGGACCTTCAGGTCCGCATGCTTGGGGGCAGCCATCGGCCTATTCCTGCGCTGCGGTCGATTCGCCGAGGCGAACGACCATCTTGGTCTTGATCGGCAGCTTGGCGGCGGCGCGTTCGAAGGCGCCGGCGGCGACGTCGTGCGGCACGCCGTCAAGCTCGAACATGATGCGGCCAGGCTTGACGCGGGCGACCCAATATTCCGGGTTGCCCTTGCCCGAGCCCATGCGGACTTCGGCCGGCTTCGACGACACCGGCACGTCCGGGAAGATGCGGATCCACAGCCGGCCGGCGCGCTTGATGTGGCGCGAGATGGCACGACGGGCCGCTTCGATCTGGCGGGCGGTGATCCGCTCCGGTTCCATGGCCTTGAGGCCGAAGACGCCGAAGTTCAGCGCCGAGCCACCCTTGGCATCACCATGGATGCGGCCCTTGAACTGCTTGCGGAATTTGGTGCGCTTGGGGGAAAGCATGGTTCTCTATCCTCAGCGAGCCGGGCGCACGCCGGAGGTCTGCGATTCCATCATCAGACGGTCCTGCGCCATCGGGTCGTGACCAAGGATTTCGCCCTTGAAGATCCAGACCTTGACGCCGCAGACGCCATAGGCGGTGTGGGCCTGGGCCTCGGCATAATCGACGTTGCCGCGCAGCGTGTGCAGCGGCACCCGGCCTTCGCGATACCATTCGGTACGGGCGATCTCGGCGCCGCCGAGACGGCCCGAACAGGTGATCTTGATGCCTTCGGCACCGAGACGCAGCGCCGACTGCACGGCGCGCTTCATGGCGCGACGGAAGGCGATGCGGCGCTCGAGCTGATCGGCGACGCCCTGGGCGACGAGCTTCGAATCGATTTCCGGCTTGCGGATCTCGACGATGTTCAAGGACACATCGCTGCGCGTCATCGAGGCGATCTGCTTGCGCAGCTTCTCGATGTCGGCGCCCTTCTTGCCGATGATGACACCGGGGCGGGCGGCATAGATCGAGACGCGGGCGAGCTTGGCCGGACGCTCGATAACGACCTTCGAAATCGCCGCGGCAGCGTGCGTCTTGACGATGAATTCGCGGATGCGCAGGTCTTCCAGCAGCAACCGGCCATAGTCATCGCCCTTGGCGAACCAGCGGCTGTCCCAGGTGCGGTTGATCTGCAGGCGCAGACCGATGGGGGAGGTCTTGTGACCCATTATGCTTCACTCCCGGCGTCATCACCCGTTTCGCGGACCACGACCCGCAGGCGGCTGAACGGCTTCTGGATGGCGGCGGCACGACCGCGAGCCCGCGGCGTGAAGCGCTTCATCATGATCGCCTTGCCGACGCTGGCTTCCTTGACGACGAGCGCATCGACATCGAGGTTGTGGTTGTTCTCGGCATTGGCGACGGCGCTGGCCAGCACCTTGCGGACATCGACGGCCATCGCCTTGGTCGAGAACTGCAGGATGTTGAGCGCGTCCGAAACCTTGCGGCCGCGGATCAGGCCGGCGACCAGGTTCAGCTTGTAGGCCGAACCGCGGATCGAGGTGGCGACGGCGAGGGCTTCGCGATCACCGACCTTGCGAGGGGATTTGGGCTTCGACATCAGCGCTTGCCCTTCTTGTCGGCGGCGTGGCCGGGGAAGGTCCGCGTCGGCGCGAACTCGCCGAGCTTCATGCCGACCATGTCCTCGTTGACCGAGACCGGGATGAACTTCTTGCCATTATAGACATTGAAGGTCAGGCCGACGAACTGCGGCAGGATCGTCGAGCGACGCGACCAGGTCTTGATCGGACCCCGGCCACCGCCACCCGCCTGCGCGGTTTCGGCTTTCTTCAGAACATTGAGGTCCACGAACGGACCTTTCCAGACGGAGCGGCTCATCTACTTCTTCCCCATCACTTCTTGCGCGCGTGGCGCGAGCGGATGATCATGTGATCCGTCGACTTGTTGGAACGCGTCTTGGCGCCCTTGGTCGGCTTGCCCCACGGCGTGACCGGGTGGCGACCGCCCGACGTGCGGCCTTCACCACCGCCATGCGGGTGATCGACCGGGTTCTTGGCGACGCCGCGGGTGAGCGGACGGATGCCGAGCCAGCGATTGCGGCCGGCCTTGCCGAGGTTCTGGTTGCTGTTGTCGGGGTTCGACACGGCACCGACCGTCGCCATGCACTCCGAACGGACGTAGCGCTGCTCGCCCGAGTTCAGGCGGATGATGACCATGCCCTTGTCGCGGCCGACCACCTGCACGAAGGTGCCGGCGGCGCGCGCCATCTGGCCACCCTTGCCGGGCTTCAGCTCGACATTGTGGACGATGGTGCCGACCGGCATCTGGCCGATTTCCATGGCATTGCCCGGCTT
>JAIXZK010000115.1 GCA_027489695.1 Sphingomonadales bacterium | reverse complement strand
TCGAGCCGGCGGACGCGCGGGCCCAGCCAGGCCGCCATGCCGAGGCTGACGATGCCGTTGCCAAGGCCGATCAGCGCCGCCGGCCCGCCCGCAACGCGGCTGCCACCATGCAAAAGCCCGCCGATGCCATCGAGCACGCCATAGACACAGGCCAGGGCCAGCACCGTGCCGTTGACGGCATTGAGCAGCGGTTCGAGATGCCAGTAACCGAACTGGAAACGACGATCGTCACCGCGCGCAATGAGGCTGGAGACGAGCAGCGCCAGCGCCGTCATCGCGGTATCGGCCAGGCCATATATGCCATCGAAGACGATGGTGCGCGAGCCGAGCCACAGGCCGGCGGCGCTGTTGGCCAGCGCCAGGGCGACGGTGACGCCGATCGACAGCCGCAGCAGCCGCTGCTCGGCGGCGTTGCTGTCGAAAGGGGGCGATGGCGGCGTGAGCATGGGGCACCTGTTGCCCCATCCTTACGCCTGTTGTCGCGCGAAGGTTACCGTCGGCTCAGGCGGTCGGCCATTTCGCCATGATCGTGGCGGCATCGAAATACTCGCGCCAGACGCTGATCTTGCCATCGCGAAACTCGAAAACGCCGCAGACCGGCAGCTCGACCCAGCCGGTGGCAAGGCGATGGCGGTCGAGCCGTTCGGTGACGGCGCGGTTGCCGTCGACAACGGTGCGAATCAGCACAAACTCATTCTCGATGGTCGGCGCGAAAAAGGGTTCGAGCACCGCTTTCATGCCGGCGGGGCCGGTGACGCTGCCCAGCGGCAGATTGGTATATTCGCAATCCTCGGTCATCAGAGCGCCGGCGGTCTCGTAATCCTTGACGGCGATGGCGTCGGTGAAGGCCTTGATGATGGCGAGCGGGTCGGACATGCTGGGCTCCTGCTGCGGTTCGGAGCATCGATAGCGGATTTCTGTAGCGGACGCTACATGAAACCTGCCGTTGACCCCTGGCCGATGCGCCGGCATCTCGCTGGCATGACATCCGCCCCGCTCACCATCTTCGGCATCCGCAACTGCGATACGATGAAGAAGGCGCGTGCCTGGCTCGATGCCTGTGGGCGGCCCTGCCATTTCCATGATTACAAGACCGCCGGTGTCGATGCCGACCGTCTGCGTGGCTGGGTCGCGGCGCTTGGTTGGGAGACCGTGCTGAATCGCGCCGGCACGACCTTTCGCGGGCTTTCCGATGCCGACAAGGCCGGGATCGATGCCGACAAGGCGGTGGCGCTGATGCTGGCCAATCCGTCGCTGATCAAGCGGCCGATCCTTGCAGGCGAGGGCGTGCTGCTCGCCGGGTTCAAGCCGGAGGCCTGGGCAGCGGCGCTGGGCTGAGTCGCGGCTTTTCGAGAAATCCGAACGATCGTTTCGAAACTATCCCGATTTTCGCGCATTTCGCCGGGGGCTATGAAAGTCGCCGAGCGGCTGACCCGCGACGAACAGGAGAGAGACGATGCCCAAGGTTCTGGTGCTCTATTATTCGACCTATGGCCATATCGAGGCGATGGCGGCGGCGGTGGCCGAAGGCGCGCGCGGCGCCGGCGCGGAAGTGACGATCAAGCGCGTGCCGGAAACGGTGCCCGAGGAGATCGCCCGCAACAATCACTTCAAGCTCGACCAGGCCGCCGACGTGGCGACGGTGGCGGAACTCGAAAGCTATGATGCCATCGTGATCGGCGCGCCGACCCGCTTCGGCCGGATGCCCGGCCAGATGGCGGCGTTTCTCGATCAGGCCGGCGGCCTGTGGGCGCGCGGTGCGCTGAACGGCAAGGTCGGCGCGGCCTTCACTTCCTCGGCGACCCAGCATGGCGGCAACGAGACGACTTTGTTCTCGATCATCACCAATTTGTTCCATTTCGGCATGGTGATCGTCGGCCTGCCCTACAGCCATCAGGGCCAGATGGGCGTCGATGAAGTCGTCGGCGGCGCGCCCTATGGCGCCACGACGATCGCCGGCGGCCAGGGCGAGCGCCAGCCGAGCGCGCGCGACCTCGACGGCGCCCGCCACCAGGGCAAGCTCGTTGCCGAGACGGCGGCGAAGCTGTTCGGCTGAGGCTTCTGCTCCCCTCCCGCTTGCGGGAGGGGTCGGGGGTGGGTACGACCTCGCCACCCGCCCGGGCGTCGGTATGAAGGCATTTCCAACCCCAACCCCTCCCGCGTGCGGGAGGGGAGCCGGCTTTCGCGCTGTTGCCAATTCCGCCATTTCCGGGCAGCCAGCCGCCATGCGCTGGCTGATCAAATCCGAACCCTTCAAATACAGCTTCGACGACCTCGTCCGCGATGGCGAGACCGTTTGGGACGGGGTGCGCAACAACCAGGCGGCGATCTACCTGCGATCGATGAAGGTCGGCGAGGAACTGGCCTTCTACCACTCCAACGAGGGCCTCGCCGTTGTCGGCATCGCCCGCGTCTCGGGCGAGCATTTCATCGATCCGAGCGACCCCAAGGCCCGGTTTCCGGCGGTGAAGGTGGCTCCTGTTCGTGCCTTGGCAAAGCCGGTGACCCTCGCCGCGATGAAGGCCGAGCCGCGGCTGGCCGGCATGGCGATGTTCCGCCAGTTCCGCCTGTCGGTGGCACCGCTCGACGATGCGGAATGGGACGTCATCCTGGAACTGGCCGGCGGCTGAGACGGATTGTTGCGGCTGGTGGCGCGACGCTGCCCGAAATCACCATTGCCGCGGCCCGGGCCTCGCAAGATTCCAAGGTATCGAACCCGGCTTTGTTGCTAAGCTCGCCGCCATCACGGGCAGGGGGCAGAGATGATCGCAGCTATTCGGACCGCATTGCTGGCAAGCGTGGTGTTGCTGGCGCCGGCAGTGGCGCAGGAGGCCAGGCCGGGCAAGCCGGCGGCGACGCGCCTCGACGGCTATGTCCCGCTGCTTGTCGCCGGCGGCAAGCTCAGCCTCGAAGTCCCGGCCTTTGGCAGCGACGTGCTCTATTATGTCTCGGCGGCGAGCGGCGGCGGCTCCGTCGAACTGCCGCTCGATCGCGGCGTGCTCGATGCCCAGGTCATCCGCTTCGAACGCGCCGGCGCCAAGGTCCTCGTCGTCGCGCAGAACCAGGATTATCGCAGCCTCGCCGGCGACGCCGCCCATGGCGAGGGGGTGCGCGACAGCTTCCCGACCTCGGTGCTGGCGGTGCTGCCGATCGAGAGCGAGGCCGGCGGCAAGGTCATCGTCGATGCGACGCCGCTGCTGATGCGCGATGCCGCCGATGTCGAGACGACGCTGAAGCGCGCCGGCCAGGGCAGTTTCAAGTTCGATGCCAGCCGCTCGGCGCTCTACACGCCGCGCACCAGGGCCTTTCCGGACAACAGCGAGGTCGAGACGATCGCGACCTTCGGCGTCGATGCCGGCGGCTCGCTGGTCGCCAATGTGACGCCGGATGCGCGCGCCTTCACCATGCGCGTCCACCACAGTTTCCTGCGGCCGCCGACCGGCTACACCCCGCGCGTCGCCGATCCGCGCATCGGCGTCTCGACCATCCGCTTCACGGATTTCTCGAAACCGTTCAGCGAGGCGCCCGACACGCAATGGATCACCCGCTGGCGGCTGGAGAAGAAGGACCCGGCCGCCGCGCTCAGCGAGCCGGTCAAGCCGATCACCTTCTGGTTCGATCCGGCGATTCCAGCGCCGATCCGCGCCGCGATGCGGCAGGGCTGCCGCTTCTGGAATGCGGCGTTCGAGCCGGCCGGCTTCAAGAATGCCGTCGTCTGCGCCGATGCCCCGGCGGACATGGACCCGATGGATATCCGCTATGCCTATGTGCTGTGGATCAACCGCGACGAGCGCGGCTTTTCGAGCGGCGGCACCTTCCGCGACCCGCGCACCGGCGAGATTTTCGGCGCCAAGGTGCGGATGGATTCGGCGCGCATCCGCACCATCGCCAATTATTGGGATGCCTATGCCGGCGGGCTGCCGGGCGATGGCTCGGGGCTGATGGCCGGCGATCCGGCGGTGGTGACGGAAGGCAGTTTCGCGATGATGCCCAAGGGCCAGCGCGACCTGGTACTGCAACGCCAGGCGCTGCTGACCGCGCATGAGCTCGGCCATTCGATCGGCTTTCAGCACAATTTCGCCTCGTCGCTCAACGACCGTGCCTCGGTGATGGATTATCCGACGCCGCGGGTGAAGGTGACCGGCGGCAAGATCGACCTGTCCGAAGCCTTCATGCGCGGCATCGGGGCCTATGACACGATGATGGTGCGCTATGCCTATACGGTGCTGGCGCCCTCGGCGGAGAAGGCCGGGCTCGATGCGATTGTTGCCGATATGCGGGCGAAGGGCCTGATCTTCACGTCGGACAACGACCCGCGCTGGACCTGGTATGACGACCGCGCCACGCCGACCGAGGGCCTCGGCGAAGCGATGGCGGCGCGTTCGGTGCTGCTCGCCAATTATGGCGCGGCGGCGCTCATTCCCGGCGAGCCGATCGGTGCCTTGCGCGATGCCCGGCTGTGGATGGTCTATCTCCATCATCGCTACGCCATCGAGGCGGCGAGCAAATATATCGGCGGCCAGTTCCAGACCATTACCGTGCAGGGCGAAGGGCTGAAGCCCACCGAGTTCATCCCGGCGAAGCTGCAGGCGGGCGTGCTCGACCTGATGCTCGGCGTGCTCGAACCCGGTCATCTCGCCATCCCCGAGCCGCTGCTGGCGATGCTGGCGGAGGACCCCGGCGACACCAAGGAAGACCTGTCGAGCGATCCGGTGTTCGACCCGCTGAAGGCGGCGCGCATCCTCGCCGCGATGGTCGTCGAACCGCTGCTCGACGGCGCCCGCGCCGCGCGGCTCGTCGCGCTGGCGTCGCGCGATCCGGCCGGCGTCACCCTGCCGCAACTGCTCGACCGGCTGATGGCGGCGAGCTGGAACGCGCCGGCCGCCGGCAACCCACGCGATGCGGCGCTGCGCCGGGTGGTGCAGGGGGTCGTCCTCGACGGGCTGATGATCTGCGGCGCGACGACGACGTCGCCCGAAGCGCGGGCGCTGGTGCTGGACCGCGTCGCGCGCCTCGGCACCGACCTCGCGGCGCGCAAGGGCGGTGACGCCACAACCGCCGCCTGGAACGCCCAGGCGGCGCGCGACATCGCCCGCTATCTGGAAGACCCGGCGAAGAACGCGCCGAAATCGGCAAGCGCGCCCTGGGGCAAGGGCCCGCGCAGCCGCTTTCCGCAGCCGCCCGGACCGCCGTTGGGTTGACGGCACGGTCGGGCGGTTGTGCCTGCGCCGCGAGTATGTGCGGGATATTGCTGCCGCGAACGTGCCGGATCTTCTGAATACGTATTTTCCATCGCCGTGCTCAAGCCGTTGTTAGGGCTTCCAGATTATTCGGAGTACCGTAACGATCTGGGAGTAAGGCGTTGGAAAGGTTCAGTTTACGAATTCTGGCGACGGCCGCTCCCTGGCTGATCGCCGGGGCCGCCGTGGCGCAGACCGCCAGTCTCGGCAGCTTCGACCGGCGCAGCGAATGGGTCTGGCAACCGGTGGCGATCGGCGCCGGCGGTTTCATCCGCGGCATGGTCGTTCACCCGCTGCAGAGCGGCAATATCCGCTACGCCCGCACCGACACCTATGGCGCCTATCGCTGGGATCCGCTCAACGGCCGCTGGGTCAACATCATCAACGCCGCGAATTTCCCGGCGACGCTGAGCGTCGGCACGTCCAACGACGCCAATGACCGCCATCTGCTGCGCGCGACGCCGATCGAGGGCGGGGTCGATTCGATCGCCATCGATCCGCGCCAGACGTCGCGGCTGTATCTGGCGATGACGGTTTCGCCGCCGGGGGACGTCACCGGCAATGTCGCGCGCCAGGGCAATGTCTATTTCAGCAGCAATGGCGGCCGCAGCTTCGGGGCGGCGACCGGCCTCACCCTGCCGTCCTACAAGAATGATCGCTGTCCGGGGCTGGAGTTCGATACCCAGAATACCCTTGGCGAACGGCTCGCCGTCGACCCGCGCAACAGCAACATCCTGTACCTCGGCAGCCAGCGAAACGGTGTCTTCCTCAGCAGCAACGCGGCCCGCAGCTTTGCGCCGGCGACGGCGCCCGGCCTGCCGACCGCCTGCCAGCAAGTGGTCAATGTGCTTTTCGACGGCCGCGAGACGGTCAACCGCACCATCAACGGTCGCCTGCAGGCGGTCAGCCGGACGATCTACATCGTTGTCGACGC
>JAIXZK010000259.1 GCA_027489695.1 Sphingomonadales bacterium | reverse complement strand
GGGCGGAGCGGCGCGATCCGCCTACATACGGAACGTGCCGAACTTCGTTTCCGGCACCGGCTGCTGCAGGCTCGCCGCCAGCGACAGCGCGACGACGGCGCGGGTGTCGGCGGGGTCGAGGATGCCATCGTCCCACAGGCGCGCGATGGCGTGATAGGGGTGGCCCTCGCGCTCATATTGGGCGCGGATCGGGGCCTTGAAGGCCTCTTCCTCGGCCTTCGACTTGAAGCCGCCGGTCTTCACCGTCGCCAGCACCGATGCCGCCTGTTCGCCGCCCATCACGCTGATCCGGGCATTGGGCCACATCCACAGGAAGCGCGGGCTATAGGCGCGGCCGCACATGCCGTAATTGCCGGCGCCGAAGCTGCCGCCGGTGACGACGGTGATCTTCGGTACGGCGGCGCAGGCGACTGCCGTGACCAGCTTGGCGCCATGCTTGGCGATGCCTTCATTTTCGAAGCGCTTGCCGACCATGAAGCCCGAGATGTTCTGCAGGAACAGCAAGGGCACGCGGCGCTGGCAGGCGAGCTCGATGAAATGCGCGCCTTTCTGGGCGGATTCCGAGAACAGGATGCCGTTGTTGGCCAGGATCGCCACCGGATAGCCTTCGACATGCGCGAAACCGGTGACCAGAGTCTCGCCGAAGCGCGGCTTGAAGGCGTGGAATTCGCTGTCGTCGACGATGCGGGCGATGACTTCATGGACATCGACCGGCTGGCGGGTATCGAGCGGGGCGAGGCCGTGCAGGTCGGCGGCGTCGAAACGCGGCGCCCGCGGCGTCGCCGGGACCAGCGGCGCCGGCGGCGCCAGCGTGCCGACGATGCGCCGCGCGATCGCCAGTGCGTCCTCGTCATCTTCCGCCAGATGATCGACGACGCCCGACAGGCGGGTGTGGACATCGCCGCCGCCGAGTTCTTCCGCCGTCACTTCCTCGCCGGTGGCGGCCTTCACCAGCGGCGGGCCGCCGAGGAAGATGGTGCCCTGGTCGCGGACGATGATCGATTCGTCCGCCATCGCCGGCACATAGGCGCCGCCGGCGGTGCAGCTGCCCATGACCACGGCGATCTGGGCGATGCCGGCGGCGGACATATTGGCCTGGTTGAAGAAAATCCGGCCGAAATGCTCGCGATCCGGGAACACCTCGTCCTGGCGGGGCAGGTTGGCGCCGCCCGAATCGACCAGATAGAGGCAGGGCAGGCTGTTCTGCGCGGCGATTTCCTGCGCGCGCAGATGCTTCTTGACGGTGAGCGGGTAATAGCTGCCGCCCTTCACCGTCGCATCATTGGCGACGATCACGCACAGCCGCCCGGCGACCTGGCCGACGCCGGCGATCAGCCCGGCGGCGGGGACATCCTCGCCATAGACATCATGCGCGGCGAACTGGCCGATCTCGAGGAAGGCCGTGCCGGGATCGAGCAGCGCCTCGACGCGCTGGCGCGGCAGCAGCTTGCCGCGCGCGACATGGCGGTCGCGCGACGCTTCCGGGCCGCCCAGTGCGATCTTCGCCACCTTGGCGCGCAGGTCGGCGACGAGCGCCGCCATAGCTTCCGCATTGGCGCGGGCTGCGGGGGGCAGGGGGGTTCCGATGTAGGGCATGCCCTCGGCTATAGGCGCTGCCGGGGGGCAGGCTCAAGCGCGGGCTGGAGCCGGATCGCTGCCGGCAATGCCGCGACCCGCTTGCCAGGCAAGCGGGTCGCGGCGACGGGGGGCTGTCGGCGGGTCGATCAGTTGCCGGGATGGACGTCGGACGAGAGCAGCACGGCCGGAACCTTGCCCTTGTTGATCCAGTAATGCGAAATGCCGTCGGCTTCGCGAGCAATCTCGCCGGCCTTGTGCACGATCGGCACCGCGCAGCTGCTGCGATATTCGACGATGCTGCCGCTGACCGTGTAGATCAGGGCCGGGCGGTCGACATGGCTGTGCATCGGCACGATGCCGCCGGGCTGCACGACCAGCCGGCGGGTGCGCAGCTGGCGATCCGGCACCTTGATTTCGGCGCCAAGATCGACCGAGGCGAGCAGGGTGTCGGTGACTTTGGCCGGCATGGTGGGGGCGCCGGTGAGCGGATTGGCGGCGGTCTGTCCGGCCGGGCAGTCGCCGGCAAGCGCCGACGTGGCCATGGACATGGCGGCGAGCAGCGCGAAGGCAGTCTGGCGGAAGATCGGAAGGGGCATGGCGATATCCTGTCGGGTTGCGAGAAAGCCCGGACCCGGCGACCCGGTGTCCTGACCGTCAAACGCTGTAGCCAGCGCCCGCGGCGCCGCCCAATCGGCAATGCCTATGGCTTCCATAAGCAAACGGCATTTCAACCTGACCAGATCAACGCCGAAACAGGGGGCATCGCTGCCAACCGGAGTTTCGCCATGATCGCCACTGCCGCCAGGTCCCCATTGCCGCCGCTTGCCGGCCGGGTTGCCATCGTTACCGGCTCGACCAGCGGCATCGGCCTCGGCATCGCCCGGGCGCTTGCCGAGGCCGGTGCCGATATCGTCATCAACGGGCTGGGCGATGCCGATGCCATTGCGGCGGTCCGCTCCGAGCTGGCGGCCTATGGCGGCACGATTGCCTGGAATGGCGCCAATCTGCTCGATCCGCAGGGTGCCGTGGCGCTCGTCACCGAAACCATCGGCGTGTTCGGGCGGGTGGACATTCTCGTCAACAACGCCGGCATCCAGCACGTCAGCCCGATCGAGACCTTTTCCGCCGAGCGCTGGGATGCGATCATCGCGCTCAACCTGTCGGCGGCGTTCCACACCATCCGCACCGCCTTCGCCGCGATGAAGGAACAGGGCTTCGGGCGGATCATCAACGTCGCCTCGGCGCACGCGCTGGTCGCGTCGCCGTTCAAGAGCGCCTATGTCGCGGCGAAGCACGGTGTCCTGGGCCTGACCAAGACGGTGGCGCTGGAAGGCGCCGAACAGGGGGTCACGTGCAACGCCATCTGCCCCGGCTATGTCTGGACGCCGCTGGTCGAAAACCAGATCGCCGACACGGCGCGCGCCCGCGGCATCGATCGCGAGGCAGTGATCCGCGATGTCCTGCTCGCCGCCCAGCCCAACAAGCGCTTTGCCACTGTCGAGGAAATCGGCGCGCTGGCGCTGTTCCTGTGCGGGCCGGGCGGCGCATCGATCACCGGCGCGGCGCTGCCCGTCGACGGCGGCTGGACGGCGCATTGATGGGCATCCGACCGCGTGTCGTCATCGTCGGTGCAGGCTTTGGTGGGCTTGCGGCGACCAGGGCGCTGGCGCGGGCCGCCGTCGATGTGACCTTGATCGACCGGCGGAACCACCATCTGTTTCAGCCGCTGCTCTATCAGGTGGCGACCGCGGCGCTGTCGCCCTCCGATATCGCCGGCCCGATCCGCGCCATCGTCAGCGACCAGCGCAACGTCCGCGTGCTGCTCGACGAAGTGACCGGGGTCGACAAGGCCGCCGGCCATGTCGAACTCGGCAGCGGACGGACGGTGGCCTATGACTGGCTGATCATCGCGACAGGCGCCCGCCACAGCTATTTCGGGCGCGACGAATGGGCGATGCATGCCCCCGGGTTGAAAACGATCGACGACGCGACCGCGGTTCGCCGCAAGGTGCTTTTGGCCCTCGAGCGGGCCGAGACCGAGGCCGACGCAGATCGCCGCAGGGCGCTGCTGACCTTCGTTGTCATCGGTGGCGGCCCGACCGGTGTCGAAATGGCCGGCGCGATTGCCGAACTTGCACACCGCTCGGTGTCGCGCGACTTTCGCAGCATCACGCCGCATTGCTCGCGGGTCATGCTTGTCGATGCGGGCCCACGCTTGTTGACGGCCTTTCCCAGCGCCTTGTCAGCGGTGGCCCTGGACGCCATCGAGCAGCTGGGGGTCGAGGTGCGCCTCAACGCGCCGGTTACGAACATTGCCCACGACCATGTCGAAATTGCCGGCGTTGCCGTTCCGACCCACACCGCCATCTGGGCAGCGGGGGTTCGCGCTTCGCCGGCGGCCGAATGGCTCGGCATCGGCACGGACGCTGCCGGGCGCGCCGTCATCGGATCCGACCTCAGCGTGCCGGGGTGCGAGAACATCTTCGTGATCGGCGACACCGCCGCGTGCAAGGGACCCGATGGCCGCCCGTTGCCCGGCATCGCGCCGGTGGCGAAACAACAGGGCAAGCATGCCGCGCAGATGATCCTGGCCGCCATTGCTGGTCGCAAAATCAAACATTTCCGCTACCGCCACTTCGGCAATCTGGCAACGATCGGTCGCAGCCAGGCCGTAATCGATTTTGGCCGCGTGCATCTCACCGGCTTCCTGGCCTGGACCCTCTGGTCGACGGCGCATGTGCTTTTCCTCGTGGGCTATCGAAATCGGTTCGCCGTCGGCATGAGCCTGTTCTGGAACTACCTGACCTTTGCCCGCCACGCGCGGATCATCACTGGCGAAATCCCCGCCGATGTCCGCCCCGCAACTTCGCTTCAGCCGGCCGAATAGGAGAAAACCACATGAAAACCCTGCATGACGAGATCGCAAGCTATGGCCAGATCGTTCTGGTTCTTCAGGGCGGCGGCGCGCTTGGCGCCTATCAGGTCGGCGTCTATCAGGCGCTCGCCGAGTCCGGGATCGCGCCGGATTGGGTTGTCGGCACGTCGATCGGCGCGATCAACGCGGCGTTGATCGCTGGCGGCCCCGCCGCCGCCGCGCTCGACCGGCTGAGCGCTTTCTGGAGGCGGATCGAGCATGGCCGCGCCATCGATACGTTTGTCCCGGGAATGTTCGCTGCGGCTGCACGCAACATGTTGGCCGTCACACAGGGCGTATCGGGCTTTTATCGCCCGAACCCGATGGCGTTCATGAATGCGCAGACGCCGCTCGGCGCGGAAAAGGCAGGCTATTATTCGGTTGCGCCGCTCGCCGAAACACTTGGCGAGCTTGTCGACTTCAACCAGATCAACACCGGCCCGATCCGCCTCACCGTCGGCGCATCGAATGCGCGGACCAGCGAGATGACCTATTTCGACAGCCGCGACATGACCCTCGATCTGCGTCACATCCTGGCATCGGGCGCGCTGCCGCCGGCTTTCCCAGCCGTAAGGATCGGCGAAGATCTGTTCTGGGATGGCGGCATCCTGTCGAATACGCCGGTCGAAGTGGTTTTCGACGACAATCCGCGCAAGAATGCCATGGTGTTCGCGGTTCACCTGTGGAACCCGCACGGCGGCGAGCCGCAAACGATCCGGGAGGTGATGAACCGCCAGAAGGATGTGCAGTATTCCAGCCGCGCCGCCACGCACATCAAGCGCCAGCGCCAGTTGCACAAGCTGCGCCACATCATCGCCGAAATGTCGGCACTGCTGCCCGACGCGGCGCGCGACAGCCTGAAGCAACGTGGCCTCGCCGGCTATGGCTGCACGACGCGGATGCACGTCATCCGCCTGCTGGCGCCGGCGCTCGATCATGAGGACCAAGCCAAGGACATTGATTTCAGCGCCGACGGCATTCGCCAGCGCTGGGAAGCCGGCTATCGCCACACCTGCGAAACGCTGGAAAAGGCGCCGTGGCGGGCCGAAGTCGACCCCCATGAGGGTTTCGTCTTGCACGAGGCCTGTGCCGGCGAGATGGTCGAAACCGCCGCGGCGGCGAAATAGGCCGCCAATCGGGGGAGGGCATGCGCATGGCAGGACGACTGGTCGCGGCGCTCGACGCCGCGGTGGCAGATGCCCGCGAGCGGGATGTGCCGCTCAGCGAACGCCTGCGGCTGGTGGCGGGACGGGTGCGCGAGCTGAGCCCGGTCTATGCCGAGGCGGTGGACGCGTTCGTCGGCCGGCTCGACAGGGCCCGGGCCGGCGCCGGTGCGCCGCAGGTCGGGGACGTCATGCCGGATTTCCTGCTGCCCGATCAGGATGGTCGCATGGTCGCGCTGGCGGCCCTGCGTCGCGACCGGCCGGTGGTGCTGGTCTTTCATCGCGGCCATTGGTGCCCCTATTGCCGACTGACCATTGCCGGCGTCGCCGGGATCGAGGCGCAGGTGGCACCGCATGCCCTGGTAGCGATATCGCCCGAGCGCCAGCAATTCACCCGGACCCTGCGCGCCGATGCCAAGGCGGGCTTTCCGTTTCTGAGCGATATCGACTGCGGCTATGCCCTGTCTCTGAACCTCGCCGTCTGGGTCGATGATGCCATGGCCAGCCTCATCGCTGGCGCCGGCTGGAACATTCCCGAATATCAGGGTGGCAGCGCCTGGATCATGCCGATCCCCGCCGTTTTCGTGGTGGACAGCGATGGCGTGATCATCGCCCGCCACGTCGATCCGGATTATCGCCGCCGCATGGAGCTGGCGGACATTCTGGACACGCTGGCCGAATTCTGAGCCGTCGTCCGCTGCCTGCCGGCGCTCAGGCGGGTTGCAGCGCGGCCTGCGCGAGCTGGCGCGACCAATCGGCCGATCGGACCAGGCCCAGCAGCGCCGCCGCCTCGCGCGAGCGCGGCCGGCCGGCAACCGAATAGATGGCGACTGTCCGGCGCAGATCGAGGCCGGAACAGGCCAGGTGCCGGACCCGCGCCGAATTCATCGCACTGGCCGGCATGATCGCCACGCCAAACGCCGCCACCACCAGCGCTTCGAGGTCGCGGTCGGAATCGACTTCATGGGCATTGTCGAGGTTGATGCCGGCGGCGCCCAGCCGCGCCGTTTCAAACTCGGCGACGTCGCTGCCGGCATGGACCAGGAAGCGGACATCGCGGACCAGTTCGACGGCAAGATCGAGATCATTGTGCATCGCCAGCGGATGATCGACGCCGACCACCAGATCGAATGCCTCGCTGAACATCGGCCAGGTTTCCAGCCGGTCCCAGCTTTCGCCCATCGGACCGCCGATGGCCAGATCGACGTCGCCATTCTTCAGCAGCCCGGCGATCTGGGCACCGGTGCCGCGCCGCAGTTTCAGCTGCAGGCCGGGAAAGCTGCGATGCATTTCGGTCAATGCCGGCATCAGATGCTCAAGATCGAGCGTGCGCGACACCGCCAGCGACAGGGCCGGCACCTCGCCCTTGCGGATCTTCGCCGCCACCAGCTTGGCGGCTTGCGCCGCTTCGAAACATTGCTGCAGCGGCGGCAGCATCCGCTGCCCGAGATCGGTCAGATGGCTGAGCCGGCCTTCGCGGCGGATCAGTTCGCCGCCCAGTTCCTCCTCCAGCTGCTTGATCGCGCGGGTGAGCGCCGGCTGGGTGACGTTGCAGTCCTCGGCAGCGCGGGTGAAGTTCAGCGTCCGCGCCACGGCGAGGAAATAGCGGACCTGTTGCATTTCCATAAGCGCAGACGGGCCCCCTCGACGGATGGCGCACTCCTAGCGCATCCGTCCGGGTCCGCCTAGCGCGCCGGCAGGCGGCGTTCGATCAGCAGTCCGGCGGCGATGGCGGCGGCCATGCTGGCCACCGCCAACCAGGCATAGGGCTGCAGCAGCGGGATGCCGACCAGCAGCAGCTCGTCATTGCCGCCCGGGATCAGCAGGCTGCCCCAGCCCATCATTGCGCCGCCGATCAGGCAGCGCGCCGCCGTCGCCAAGGTCGGTGCCCGCAACCGCAAGCGCCCGGCCGTCCAGCCGCCGAGCAGCGCGCCAGCGAACAGCATGACCAGCAGCAGACATTTAACGAGCACGCCGTCGGTCTGGCCGCGGGCGAGCGCCAGCAGCGCATAGGTATAGGCCCAGGGGCCGATGGCAATCAGCGAGATGGCAAAGACGATGCCGATCACCGCGGTGGCACGGTGCGGCGACCAGACATGGCTGGCGAATTGGCCGGCGCGGCCGGCGCGAGCGGCTTCAAGCAATCGCCAGCCCACAAAGAGGGCAAAGGGCGGCAGCAGCCAGAAATGGTCGAACAACGGCGATACCGGCACCATCGCCGGAAAAGCGCCGATCGCTGGCCAGATGGTCGCACAGCCAAGAAAAAAGCCAAGCGGGGTAAGCGCATAGGCCCATTCGCCCGAGCCGAAACGGGCGACCGCGCCGAACACACAGGCCCGCGTCACCAACGCACCGGCGCCGAGCAGCAGCCCGCCGGTAACGGTGGCGAATGTCGCCGGATAGCCGATCGGCAGCAGCGCATGACCACCGATCGCGCGCCAGACGAGGAGCATGCCCGCCACCCAGACCGCCGCTTCGAGCAGGCCGAGCAGGCGATCGCCGCGCCGCTTGCTGACCAACTCGTCGACGGCGGCGACCAGGCAGGTGGCGCCGCGCTGGATGGCATATCCCATGATCGCCGCGCAGATGGCGGCAATCAGGACGGCCGCACTGGCCAGCGTGACGGTTGCGGCCATGGCCTAGTTGGCCGCATCCGCGGCGATGGCGCCCGACACTTCCGTCGCCATCCTGACCTGTGCGGTCAGCGATTCGATGCCATAGCGCCGGGCGATGAAGCCGAAATCGGTCCAGGCCAGCCACACGCTGCCATCGGCTTCCTCGACGACCAGCATGCGTACCGGCCAGTCGAGCCCAGCGTAGCGATTGGCCTGCAGGAACTGGACGCCGAGCGGTGGATTGCCGAAGCGCACGATCACCGAGCGGCCGGTGACGAGGCCGGCTTCGGTCGCCAGCGCCTGCTGGTCGATGGCATCGAAGAATCGCACACCCTTGGCAGCGATGGCGGCCTTGAGGCGGGTGACGGTGGTGGCGAAATCATGGCGGCTGCGCAGCTTGAGGACACCATCGGCCTGAATCGCAGCGGCGACCGGGGCCGGCTGCGCCTGGACCGTGGTTGCGCAAAGCGTTGCGGTGGCAAGGGCGAACAGGATGAGCGAAGGACGAACAGGCATCGAGGCATCTCCGACAGGGCCGCAAACGGCGGCGCGATGGGGACGCTATCGCTCGATCCGGCGCAGAAGGCCCATAGCTTTGCCGCATCGGCTTCATGCCGGATGGCTATGCCGGGGACGGCGGCCGCACAGCCGGCGGCGGTTCTAGGATGCTGGCGGCGCCGCCAGCGCTTCCCACCCCGCGATGCCGTCGCGGATGGCGAACACCCGCGCCAGATTGGCGGGGCTGAGCACCGTGTCGGGCGGGCCGTCGGCGACCAGGTTGCCGCCCGACAGCAGCAGCAGCCGGTCGCAATGGCGGCGGGCGAGATCGAGATCGTGCAGCGCCACCACCACGCCCGCACCGCGCCCGGCCTCGCGGCGCAGCAGCGCCATCACCGCCAGCCGGTGCCAGGGATCGAGGTTGGCGGTCGGCTCGTCGAGCAGCAGCCAATCGGGGCTGGCGACCAGCGCGCGGGCGAGCAGGACGCGGGCGCGCTCGCCGGTCGACAGCGTATCGACGCGGCGCGTCGCAAAGCCACCGGCATCGGCGGCGGCGAGCGCCGCGGCGATGGCGGCATCGTCGCGTGCCGCGCCGGGGCCGAGGCCGAGGGCGACAAGGTGCCGGGCCAGCATCGGCCAGGCGAGATCGCGCGTCGATGGCAGCCAGGCGAGCCGGCGGGCGCGGCGCGCGGCGGGCAGGGTGGCGAGCAGCGCGCCATCGATGGTCACCGTGCCCGGCCCGCGGCTGAGCCCGGCCAGCGCGCGCAGCAGCGTGGTCTTGCCGCTGCCATTGGGGCCGATGACGCCGGTGACGCTGCCGGGTACCAGCTCGAGGCTGAGCGGTGCCAGCATCGGCGGGCGGGCGATGGCGATGGCGGCGAGAGTCATTGCCCGCGCCCCCGCAGCACCAGTGCCAGGAAGAAGGGCGCGCCGATCAGCGCGGTCAGCACGCCGAGCTTCAGCTCCTCGCCGGCGATGGGCAGGCGCACCGCCATGTCGGCGGCGGTGAGCAGCGCCGCGCCGGCCAGCGCCGATGGCAGAAGCGCTGCGCCCGGCCGGCCGCCGACGAGCGGACGGACGAGATGCGGGACGATCAGGCCGACAAAGCCGATGCTGCCGGCGACTGCCACCCCGGCGCCGGTGGTGACGCCGGTGGCGATGACGATGGTCCAGCGCAGGCGCGGGATGTCGACGCCCAAGGATTGCGCGACGTCTTCGCCCAGGGCCAGCGAATCGAGGCGGTGGCGGCAGGCGAGCAGCGCCGCGGTGCCGAGCAGCAGCCAGGGCGCGGCGATGGCGAGTTGCGGCAGGCTGCGATCGGCAAGGCTGCCGAACAGCCAGAACATCAGGTCGTAGAGCGCATAGGGGGAGGGGGCGAGGCTGAGCGCCAGGTTCATCGCGGCGCCGGCCAGCGCGGAAATGGCGACGCCGGCGAGCACCAGCGTCGCCGTGCCTGCCGCCGGGCCGGCGAGCGCCAGCAGCAGCAGCAGCGCCGCGACCGCGCCGGTGATGCCGCCGCCGGCAATGGCGAGCGGGCCGCCGCCGAACTGATAGCCGGCGAGGATGGCGCCCAGCGCGGCGCCGGTGCTGGGGCCGAGGACATCGGGCGAGGCGAGCGGGTTGCGCAACAGGCCCTGCATGGCCGCACCGCCGGCACCGAGGCTGGCACCGATCAGCAGCGCCAGCGCGGTGCGCGGCAGGCGCAGTTCGAGGAGGATGGCGCGCGCCAGATCGGGATCGCGGGCGGCGACGGCGCGCAGGCCTGCCGGATCCCAGGCGAGCGACGCCATGGCCAGCGCCGCCGTCAGCAGCGCCAGCGCGGCGATGAGGCGGGCCGGCGTCATCCGGCCAGCGCCGCGCGCAGCCGGGCGATTTCGGGGGCGAGCCCGGGGCCGAGGCAGGTCCAGCGCCGGCCATCGGTCGCGATGCGGCGGACGCCGGCGGGCAGGCGACGCAGCGCCGGATGCTCCGCCCAGGCGGCGTTGGCGGAGGTCTCGCCGGGGTGATAGCGGCTGATCACCAGCACCCGCGGCGGGCGCAGCAACAGGCCCTCGATCGAGACGCGACCGCGCGGCGTCGCCTGTTCGGCGAGGCCGGCGTGGCGCAGCATGACGGCCGACAGGCCCTTGTCGCCGGCGACAAAGCCGCCGCCGGCGACGAGCAGTGCCGGGGTGGTTTGCGCCGGCACGGGCCCGAGGTCGCGGCGCATGGCGGCGATCAGCGCCCCGCCGGCGGCTTCGCGGCCGAGCGCGGCGGCGACGGTGCGAATATTGGCTTCGATGTCGGCGACGCTCTGCGGCTGTGGCAGTTCGACGGCGCGGATGCCGAGGCGGCGCGCGGTGGCGGCGGCGGCGGGGTCGCCGCCGCTGGTCAGGACGAGGTCGGGGGCGAGGCCGATGACATCGGTGACGCGGCCGCGGTTGCGCGCCAGGCCCGCGGCGCGCGACGCGAGCGGGGTTTCGCGCGGGTCCGCGCCGAGGCGGCTGATGCTGACCAGCTGGCCGGGGGCGGCGAGGGCAAGGGCGAGTTCGTCGCTGCACAGGTTGAGGCTGGCGACGCGGGCGGGGGCGGCGGCGGTGGCAGGGGTGGCGAGGAGGAGGGCAAGGGCGGCGCAGAGCCTCCTCCCCCTGGAGGGGGGCTCGCCGTGAAGGTCGTTCCGGCCGCCTCACAGTTTCAGCCGCACGCCGGCGTGGCCGGTGAGGCCGGGGCCGCGATAGGCGAAGACATCGACCTGATTGGCGTCAAGGGCGTTTTCGATCCGCGCTGTCACATCGATCTGGCGGGTGACGTGCCAGGCGCCGCTGATCGTGACCAGCGTATAGGCCGGCAGGCGAACGGGGACGAAGCGCGCGAAATCGGTGTCGCCGCGTTCCCCGGTGATGGCGGCGCTGGCGGCGAGGTCGAAGACCCGGCCCGTATAGGCGGCGGTTATGCTGCCCGAATGGGCCGGGCGGCGCACTTCCTTGACGCGCAGGCCGGCGGCGACGCGCTGCTCGCTGGCGTCGAGCCAGGCATAGGTCGCGGTCAGCTTGAAGCCGGCGAAGGGCGCGGCGCTGGCGGTGACTTCCAGGCCCTGGCGCCGGCTGCGGCCGCTGGCGTTGGCGACGCCCGACAGGAACGTCGTCGAATCGAAGGTCGAGACGATCTCGTTGACCAGATTGGCGCGATACCAGGTGACATCGATCGAGTAACGATCATCCGCCCAGCCGGCGCCCACATCCCAGCCCTGGCTGCGCTCGGGGGTGAGGTTGGGGTTGCCGACGAAAAAGCCCGGGAAGAAGCCGAACAATTCGAAGAAGGTCGGATCGGTGACGCCCTCGCCATAGCTGGCGTGCAGGCTGAAGCCGGCGCCGGGGCGGACGGCGGCAGTGGCGCGCACCGTAGTGGCATCGGCGAAGCG
>JAIXZK010000394.1 GCA_027489695.1 Sphingomonadales bacterium | reverse complement strand
GACCGGCCGTGTCGGCCAGTTCGAAAGACGTGCCGATATCGACGGCCAGCGTCTTCAAATTGCGGTTGTTGATGCCGAGCAGCGGCGTTTTCAACCGCAGCGCCCGGTCGCGCTCGCCGGCGTCATGCACTTCGACCAGCACATCGAGCCCCTGGGCGATGGCGACCGCCTCCAGCTCCGCCGCCTGCACATCGGACAGCGCCGCCATGATCAGCAGCACGGCATCGGCATGCAGCGCCCGCGCCTCGATCACCTGCCAGGGATCGACGATGAAGTCCTTGCGGATCACCGGCAGCTCGCAGGCGCCGCGCGCCGCGGTCAGATAGGCGTCGGCCCCTTGAAACCAGCGGTCCTCGGTCAGCACCGACAGGCAGGTGGCGCCGCCGGCGGCATAGGCGCGGGCCAGGGTGGCGGGCTCGAAATCGGCGCGGATCAGGCCCTTCGATGGGCTGGCCTTCTTGATCTCGGCGATCAGCGCGAAATGCCCACGGGCGTGCGCCGCATGGATGGCAGCGACGAAGCCCCGCACCGGCGGCGCGGCGGCGGCCCGTGCCTCGAGATCGGCGATCGATCCGGCGGCGCGCGCCGCGGCGACCAGCCCCCGCTTGTGGGCGACGATTTCGGCAAGCGTGTCGGTCATCGGAAAGCCTTCCAGCGGGCAAGCGTATCGGCGGCGGCGCCATCGGCCAGCGCCGCGCCGGCGCGGGCGGCCGCCGCCGCCAGCGACAGGGCCGGATCGGCCAGCGTCAGCGCGGCAGCGGCGTTCAGCACGACGATATCGCGATACGCCCCCGTCTCCCCGTCCAGCAAGGCCTGCAACCGCGCGGCATTGTGCGCCGGATCGCCGCCGGCCAGCGCGCTTTCCGGGTGCAGCGCCAGCCCCAGCGACCGCGGATCGAGCCGGCCGGTGCTCAGCCGGTCATTCGCGATCACCGCGAAATCGCTCGCGCCCGTAACCGTCAGCTCGTCATAGCCACCGCCATGGACGACCATCGCCCGCGTCGAACCCAGTTCGCTCAGCGCTTCGGCCATCGGCACCGTCCAGGCCGGCGCGAACACACCGACCAGCTGCCGCGTCACCCCGGCCGGATTGGCGAGCGGTCCCAGCAGGTTGAAGATCGTCCGCCGGCCGAGCGCGCGCCGCACCGGCGCCACCCGTGCCATCGCCGGATGGTGGCGGGCGGCGTGGAAAAAGGCGATGCCGACCTCGTCGAGGCAGGCGCCCAGCCGCTCCGGCGCCAGCTCCGGCACGCCCAATGCCGCCAGCACATCGGCGGCGCCGCTGGCCGACGAAGCGGCGCGATTGCCATGCTTGGCGACGCGCACGCCGCAGGCGGCGACGGTGATGGCAACGGCGGTCGATACGTTCAGGCTGTGCTTGCCGTCGCCGCCGGTGCCGCAGACGTCGATGGCATCGGGGTAGGGGACGGCATTGATCATGCGCTGGCGCAGCGCATTGGCGGCGGCGATGATTTCCGGCGTCGTCTCGCCACGGTCGGCGAGCGCGACCAGGAAGCGCGCCAGCTCGTCATCGGGCACCCGGCCATCGAAGATATCGGCAAAGGCCGATGCCGCCGCCCCCGGCGCCAGCGGCCCGGCCGGATCGGGCAACCTCATGCGGCGCGAGCCGCCGGCAGAGGCCCCGTGGCAATGCCGGCGAGGCGCAGGAAATTCGCCAGCAGCGCATGGCCATGTTCGGTGGCGATGCTTTCCGGGTGGAACTGCACGCCGTGCAGCGGCAACTCGCGGTGGTGCATGCCCATGATGACGCCATCGGGGCTGCGCGCGTTGACATGGAAGGCCGCCGGCAGATCCGCGTCGCGGACGATCAGGCTGTGATAGCGCGTCGCTTCGAACGGGGAGGGCAGGCCAGCGAACACCCCGGTGCCGTCATGGCTGATGGCGCTCGTTTTGCCGTGCATCACCTGCGGCGCCCGCACCACGGCGCCGCCGAACGCCTGGCCCATCGCCTGATGGCCGAGGCAGACACCGAGCAGCGGCAACCGCGCCGCGGCGGCGGCGGCGATCAGGTCGAGGCACACGCCCGCCTCGTTCGGCGAACACGGCCCCGGCGACAGCAGCACCGCCTGGGGCCGCCGCGCCAGCGCTTCGGCGGCGGTCAGCTGATCGTTGCGGACAACCTCGGTCTCGGCCCCCAGCTCCATCAGATAATGGACCAGGTTGAAGGTGAAGCTGTCGTAATTGTCGATGACGAGGATCATGGCCAGCGTCCTAGCGCGCGGGCGCGGCGCCGTCATCCCGTTGCGGCAGGGAGGGGCATCGTGCTACGCTTTGTCCATCGATCAACGGAGCGTATGATGGCGACGGTCACGGTTTCGCCGAAATATCAGGTGGTGATCCCGCTCGATCTTCGCACGCGCATGAACATCAAGCCGGGCCAGAAACTGGAAGCCATGGGCTGGGGCGGCCATATCGTGCTGGTGCCGAAACGGCCCATCGAGGAAATCCGGGCGCTGTTTGCCGGCCTGACGAACGACTTCCAGCGCGAGAAGCAGGATCGCGAGTTCTGAACGGTGGCGGTGGTCGCGGATTCCAGCGTCTGGATCGAATGGCTGCTGACCGGCCCGGGCAGCGAGCGCTACGACGAGATCTTCGCTACGCCCGAAGCGCTGATCGTTCCGGCGATCACAATCTATGAAGTGGTGCGCTGGTCGCTGGCCAAGCGCGATGACGAAGTCGCCAAAGCGGCGACCGAATTGATGCGGCGTGGCACCGTTGTTCCGCTCGATGCCGATATCGCCGCCGCAGCGGCAATGTTCGCCCACGATCGCCGCCTCGCCATGGCCGATGCGATCATCCTGGCCACCGCAAACGCCTTTGGCGCAGAAGTGTGGACGCAGGACGCCGATTTCGCCGCGATCGCCGGCGTGCGCTATTTCCCGAAGATGACATGACAGGCGCGCGGCGCTATGGGGGTGCACAGAGTTACGGTAAATTACAGTAACAGTGCACGAATTTAATTCGTGCACTGCCACCATAACTCACCGTAACTTCGCAACCTCAGTCGTCAGGGGATCGGCGTGGCGACCGCAAAGACGCCTGCGGTATTCGGGCCATGCTGATGCGGAAACACATCTTCTCTATCAGTATGGAGCACGCGCCCGTCCATATTGTTCTGCTTGAACCACGACACCCACCCGACACTTAGCGGCGTAAGCCTGAACGCGAAATACGGGCCCTGGCTGCCAAGTTGGAGGTTGGGAAACCCGAGTTGCGCGGCAAGTTGCTCCGCGAAATTGGTCGCAACGCCGATGTTTCCCCACCATGGGTTGGCCTGGAGCTTGGCGCTGTGCTGATTAAAACTCCCGGTCACGGTGGTGATGATGTATTTTTTGGTTCCGACCTCGATCGTCACGCCTTTGGATTCCGCAGGCGGGGCGGCAACAGCGGGTGCCGGGGGCGACGGGACGGCGGCTGCCGGGGGCGGTGGCACAGGGGTCGCGACCGCGAAAATGGCGAGGGTAGCGATACTGCCCTGACCGAAAAACGGGACGGCTGGTTTGCCGGCTGTGGCCACGCTCCGTTTCTTGTTCCAGGCCACCCATGCGACATCGCGCTGGCTGCGTGAAAAAGCGAAATACGGGCTTTGGCCGCTGGAGGGGTAGTTCGGGTAACCGAGTTGAGCGCAAAGCTGGGCAGCGAATGCTTCCGCAACGGCCTTTTTACCCCACCACGGCATTTCCATCTGCTGCTTCGCACAAGCGCCGGTAAACGCGGTGTTTGTGGTCGTTATCGTGTAAGTCTTTCCGTCGACGGTGACGGTAACCGCTTGCGCGGTGGCTGTCGGGGCGGAGGCCGCTGCGGCTGTGGGATTGCTGGTGGTCATGCTTAACCTTCCCCGGGCCTGCCCGGCCGGCGGAATGACGGCGGACGGCAGTGTAACGAGTAGGAGCATGTCGGTAATCAAGTCAAATTGCGAACGCCGCCGCGCCTCGCCGTCGCCGCTGCCGTCGTTTTTCGGCGTTGATCCGTGTGTTCTGCGCAAAAATCTGGTTGAACAAACTCAGCGCTGAACTCATTAAAAATTGCGGCGCGCATTGTGATTTTGGAAGATCTGGTGGCCAGGGAATCTCGGGGACAGGGGAGTTTCGGGGACAGGGGGAATTTCGGGGCAGGGAATTTCGGGGACAGTATACGTAACTCACCCACTTCCACCGTGGTTGCTACCGTGGACATGTTGGCCGCTTGCCATTTGCCGACAGTCGCGTGAGCCGAGGCTGCCGCGCCGAGCGGCCAGCCGGCACCGGGGTCGTGCCTGTCCTACAGTGGACGAAACGGCTAAGGGAAACGGGCTCCAAACAACCGCTTCCGGCGCTACCCGCTTCCGCTCTTTCTCATCGTCGCTTGACTGAACTTCGGTGAACTTCCGAACTTTCGGTAATGTCGGCGGCGTCCGTCGCCGCCACTTTTGGCACTTGGCCATTCTCCTGACATAGATATCCGGATCGGCTGCGGGCTCTAGCAACCTCCAGTAATGCGACATACATTGCGTTTTCCTGAAATTTCGCATGGTGTAACATGGCGACTGATTTCTTGAAGAGAGAGTACCTCGTCGCCTATGATTATGGCTCGGGCGCCATCTGGTCAGTTGTCGCGGCGCGTTCACCTACACATATTGCCGAGAAATTTCCTGAGCTGATGGTTTACGAAGAAAAGCCGCCGTGGATGTCGAAAAACCAGTACGAAGAAATCAGGAAAAGCGGAGTCGTTGATCTGGAAGCTGGAAACATACCCGATTGGATGCGTCTTAGTAACGAGACTACAAAGCGTCCAGAAGGCTGTGCTAACAATTCGTCGAGGTGATCGTGCCGACCGACATGTCGAGAAGATTCGATCTGAAAGTAAATAATGGCGGCGATCTGGCATATATTTGCCTTCCCACTCACCCTGGAAAGGGAACTATAGGCGCCTCAGCGCGCCAGATAGACCTGATGGCGGACTACAATATTGGCAAGAAGGTGAAAATTATTGTCGACATTGACGCCGGCGACGAGATCATAGGCGTTGAGATAATTCTTTACGATTGAATGCCCGTTCCGACGGATACGGAAAGCAGGTTGGCTTCCGCCCAGATGCCGGCAGCGCGCGCAGGCATGCCACGTGTCATTTGTCGACGCTTGCGCCCACCCTCGCCGCCTGACCGATCGGCCCGCCCGGCCGGGGCTGCGCCTGTCCTACACGCACCGAAACGGCTATGGGACACGGCCATGAAGTGATCGCTTTCGGCGCCCCCGTTTCCGCTCTTTCTCATCGTTGCGTGACTGAACTTCGGTGAACTTCCGAACTTTCGGTAATGTCAGCGGCGCCCGCCGTCGGCACTGATTGCGGTACCCCGCCGCGGCGTCGTCGGCAATGGCGTTCGTCCGGCCCGGCCGCTACCAATCGGCCCATGCCCGCCGAACCGCCCGAGCCCGCGAATGCCGTCGATCGCCCCGTCAGCGCCGCCGCGGTGGAGCAGATCGCCCGGTGGCTGCCCTTCGCCATGGCGGGGCATTTCCTCGTCGGCGTGCCGGCGCTGCTGATCTCGCTGGTGGTTGCCTATGGCACCTTCGTCCAGGCCGGGGCGACGCAGCGCATGCAGCAGGCCGCCGCCTGGCCGTTCGTCGCCTATGGCACCGGCAACTACACCGCCGAAGGCCAGCGCCTCGTCAACCTGTCCTTCACCAACAACGGCCTCGGCCCCGCGCTTGTCGGCGCCGTGGAGGTGCGGTTCGGCGGTCGCGCCATGCGCTCGCCGGTCGATTTGCTCACCGCCTGTTGCGGCTATCGGCCCGGCCAGTCGATGCAGCTTCGCACCTGGCCGATCGTCAACGTCGCGCTGCGGCCGGGCGAAGCGGTGTTGTTCATGAGCCTGCCCGGCGTGCCGGCCAACGCCGGGATGATCGATCGGCTCGACGCGGCGCGCGACAGGATCGAGGTGCGCGCCTGTTATTGCTCAATCTTCGACGATTGCTGGACGGTCGAAGGCGTCCAGGCCCGCCCGCAGCCGGTCAAGGCCTGCCCGACCGACTGGACGGTCTGGCGCGAGCGCTAGGGTCTGTCGCGGGATAATCGCATCCTAACCCCGCTCATGCCGAGCGAAGTCGAGGCACGCCCCGAGCCTCCGGGCGTGCCTCGACTTCGCTCGGCAGGAGCGGGATTTTGTAGCGAGCTGGCATGAAGTCCAGCGCGGCTTTCGATCAAGCCGGTCGCCGCCTCAGCCGACCTTGACGCGCTTCCAGAAGGCGATGCGGCACCTGAATTCCTTCGCCGCGTCCTTGGGCCCGGCAGAACATCAGGCGGCATTTTTGTTTCTTGGCGCCGCCGGCAGCGATCCTGCCATCGCTGGCGGCGCTGCCTTTCCAATTGCCGCCGGTGTGGCGCTGGTGTCAGGCCGTGGCGAGCATGCGGGCGCGGCGGCGCATGGCGGCGCCGGTCAGGCCGAAGCCGGCGATCAACAATGTCCAGCTGGCCGGTTCCGGCACGACGATGGCACCGGTGGAGACCTGCATGGTGCCGCCAAACAAGGCGCCGCTCGCCGTGCCGATACCGGCAATGTTCCAGTCAAAAGCGCCATAGCCGGTCACTGCCAGGCCCGAAAAGCTCTGGGTGACGTCGGCTACCAGCGCAGGACTCTCGAAAGGCACCGACAAGCGCTTGTAGTTCGCCAGGCCCGGCGAAAGGTCGGTATTCATATGGAGATACCAATCACCCGTCCCGGCATTGACGATACTGGCGTGCCAGAGATTGAGGCTGCGGGTGACATTGTTGATGGTCATCGAACCATTGGTATACAGCGGCAATTGCGGAATGCCGTTGGCGGCGCCACCCAGATAGGTCGTCCGGGTCGGCGACGAGACGTCCATGCCCAGCGTGGTGTCGAACGTCATCTGCATGCTGAACGGCAAATTCTGCAAATTGGTCACGCCGCCGAACACGCCATCATTCTGGCCGGATAAAAGGGTGCCATCGATCCTGACATTGACGATCGTGGCATCGGCAGCGCTTGCCGACAGCGCCATCACCGTCACCGCAACCAACAAACCCCGCGTCATGATTCACCCTTTTTTCATTCCCCAATAGATGACGCTGAATCCATATGCTGTCAAATGGCTTCGGTTCCGATCGATATCTGCAATAAATATGTAATCTCAATAAGTTGCCGATCCTGCTGCGGCACCGTTCGATGCGGTGCGCGGGAACCGCCGCGGCACCCGCTTCAGCCGACCTTGACGCCCTTCCAGAAGGCGATGCGGCCCCTGATTTCCTTCGCCGCGTCCTTGGGCTCGGCATAATACCAGGCGGCGTCCTTGTTCTCGGCGCCGCCGGCGACGATCGTGTAGTAATTGGCGGTGCCCTTCCAGCCGCAGACGGTGGTGGTCGTGCTGGGCTTCAGCAGCGCCGGATCGATGGCGTCGGCCGGGAAATAATGATTGCCCTCGACAACGACGGTATCGTTCGAATCGGCGATGGTGACGCCGTTCCAGGTGGCTTTCGGCATGG
>JAIXZK010000357.1 GCA_027489695.1 Sphingomonadales bacterium | reverse complement strand
GGCCGGTCGAGACGCTGGTGCTGACCTCGGCCTCGTCGAAGACGGCGCTCGGCCTGGCGCAACTGGCCAAGGGCCGGCAGCGGGTGGTCGGGCTGACGTCGCCGGCAAACCGCGGCTTTGTCGAGAGCACCGGCTATTATGACGAGGTCATCGATTATGGCGACGTCGCCGCGCTGGCGGCCGTCGCAGGCCCGGCGGCGCTGATCGATTTCGCCGGCAATGGCGCGGTCCGCCACGATGTCCACGCGTCGCTGGGCGACAAGCTCATCGAAAGCCATGTCGTCGGCGACACCCATTGGAGCGCTGAGAACGCCGGCACCCTGCCGGGGCCGAAGCCGCAATTCTTCTTCGCGCCGAGCGTCATCGTCGAACGCGTCGCCGAATGGGGCAATGACGGGTTTCAGCAGCGGTTGCTGGCGGCCTGGGCCGGCTTTGCCGCGACGACGAGCTGGCTGGAGATCGTTCCCGCCCAGTCGCCCGCCGAGGCGATGCTGCGCTGGCGCGCGCTGGTGGCCGGCGAGATCGATCCGGCGGCGGGAATCGTCGCCAGCGTCTGATCCCTCACGCACGAAACCGGGCCCCCGCGCTGGCAGGGGCCCGGTCCGGTCGGTGTCGGCTGGCGGATCAGGCGATGTTCATCGACCAGCTGTTGACCGTCACCGTGCTGGCGGCGCAGGCGTTGAAGCGACGGATCTGCATGGTGCGACCGTTCACGAACTGCACCTTCAGGTCGTAATAGCAGTTGTAATCGCTGGTATAGGCCGGGTGCATCCAGTTGATGCGATAGCCGGGGCGCAGGACATTGCGGCCGAGCAGGTCCGGGCCCCAGTCATCGGTGCCGGTTTCGGACATGTAGACGCGCTCGACGGTCATGCCGCTGTTGTTGGCGACATTGACGCGCGGATCGGCGGCGAGCGCCGGGGTGGCCATCGCGAGGGCGGCCAGGGCGGGGATCAGGGCGAACTTGTTGATCATCGGATGCTCCTCTGTGCTCGGTTGATGGCTCGGCGCGTCAGGCGCTTCGTCCATGAACCCGTTTTACGAGGGCCGGCCGGCGGCTTGAATCGACAGGATGTTATTGTTCGTCGATGCCGGACATCTCGGCGGTCGGCATGATTTTGCGCGGGCGATTGGCGTGCCGCGGGTCCGGCTTCACGCCGCGCCGAACGGGGTCTTCGTCTCGCCCTGGCCGATGCGCAGCGGCAGGCGCAGGGTGAAGCAGGCGCCGCCGAGCCGGCCGGGGGCAACCGACACGGCCGCCGAATTCAGCTCGGCGATGGCGCGGACGATGCCGAGGCCGAAGCCGGAGCCGGGGCGTTCGGTATCGACATCAAGGCGATAGCCATCGTCGAAGATCAGCGCGCTCTTGCCGGGCGGGATGCCCGGGCCATTGTCGCAGATGGCGATGAAGACATGGCGATTGTCCCAATGCACATCGACCTCGACCTGGCCGCGGCCATATTTGGAGGCGTTCGACAGCAGGTTCGACAGGATGATCTCGATATCGGTCTTGTTGACCGGCAGGGTGATTTCGTCGTCGCCGCTGCCCGGCGCATTGACCTGATAGCGGACCTTGCGATTCTGCAGGTCGAAGCGCTGGACCTCGACGATGTCGCGGACGAATTCGACGATTCGCACGTCGCTGCGCGACCAGGGCGTCTGCGCGCTCGCCGAGCCCTGGAGCTGGCGATAGCGCTCGATCAGCTCATGCATATGGGCAGCCGCGCTGCGCACCGCCTGGCGGTCGATCGGTTCGGCACTGACCGCACCGACCAGGATCTGCAGGCGGTTGTTGATGTCATGGGCGATCTTGGTGACCAGCTTGCGCGTGCTTTCGATGGTGCTTTCGTGGCTGGCGATGGTCAGGTTGAGCAGATCCTGCAGCTGGGCGATCTCGCGCGGATAGTTGCCGGCGATGCGGTTGGTGCGGCGATCGCGGACTTTTTCGACTTCGGAGCGCAGGCGGCCGAGCGTGCCATCGAAAACCATGAAGTTGGTGAGCACCGCGAAGATCGCGGCGAGCAGCAGCAGCCCGAGGATGACCAGGGTCAGATTGTCGAAGGTCGTATTGGCCTCGGTCTGGATGTCGCGCTTCAGGGCCTCGTATCGCGACAGCGGCCAGGCGACGGTGTAGACGGCCTTGCGATAGGCGCTGAAGCGATCGGTGGTCAGATCGGCGGTGACGCTGCACGCCATATAGGGCCAGCTGCCGGCCTCGGTGATCCGTTCGATGCGGCGATGATCCTGCGGGGTGGCAAGCGCCACCAGGCGCTGGGCGGCGAAATAGCCGGGGGCGCGCGCGACCGCGAGGTCGGATGCCTGCAGATTGCCGACGTTGATGGCCCATTTCACATTGGGGGCGAGATCGTGGATCGATTTGTCGGCCTCGTCGAAGTCGATGCGGTCGGCCTTGCCTTCGGCGACGATGGCGATGACATAGCTGCGGACATGAACGGTGTCGGCGCAGAGCACCGCGGTGGCGGCGCGATCGGCGAAGCTGTTCTTGACGCTGGTCACCGCCAGCACGAAAATCACGCCGAAGATCAGCACCGGTGCCAGCGCCGCGCCGATCGAATAGACGTAGATCGAGCTGGTCATCCGCCGCCAGCGGCTGGGCGGCTTATCCGGCGGCATAGCCGCGCCCGCCGCCGGCCGTGATGATGCTGTTCTTGCCGATCTTGTCGCGGATGCGTTGCACATAGGTGGCGACCAGCGCCACCTTGTCCTTCTCGCCGTCGCTCGGCTTGAAGGCGCGTGCCGCCAGATCCTCGGGTCGCAACGGCTGGCCAGCGGCGCGGACCAGTTCGCACAGCACGGCGAATTCATCGTTGCTGAGGCCCTTGGGCGGGCGCCGGCCGCCGACGCGCACGGTGAAATTCACCGTGTCGATCTCGATGTCGCCATGGGTGAGGACGGTGCCGCCGGCGAGGCCGCCGCGGGCATTGGAGAAGGAATGCACCCATTCGATCAGGATATCGAAATCGAGGATCGGCTTGGCGATATACTGGTTGGCGCCGAGCCGGATCAGCTCGCGCACCTGGTCGGACATGGTCCTGGTGCCGGTGATGATGATGATCGGGAAGTTGCGGCCCTTGGCGCGCCAGCGCTTGATGACCAGCTCGCCCGAAAAAACCGGCAGGCCGGGATCGAGCAGCACGGCATGATAGTCATTTTCAAGGCCGAGATCGATCGCCGTCTGGCCATCGGCACAGGCATCGACATCGAAACCTTCGCGGCGCAGACGGTCGACGATCTGCCCCTGCAGGTCCGGCTCGTCCTCGACAACCAGGACCCGCATGATGGCTTCTCCCCCCGGATTCGCGCTCAGTAACTTGTGCCTCTCACCAAGGTTTCCTGACAAGGCTGAAATGACCAGATGGTGGAGATCTTGTTGCGATCTTCAACAACCAGGGTCCACGCGGCGGTTGCGTCTGGCCGCACCCGCAGGATGACGTTGCTGTCGAGCTGGGTCTTCTGCGGCAATTGCCGCAGTCGGGCGTCGACCCGCAGCCGGCACGCCTCGAGATCGTCGCTGCAGGCAGCCGCCGCGCGGCTGAGCGCCGCCGGGTCGTCCCGCTCGCAAAGCGGGCCGGGGGCCGCGGAGCCGGAAGGTTCGATGGCGGCGGTGCCGGCGGCGGTGGCGCCGCTGGGACCGGCCGGCGCGAAGCTGCGCAGCATCACGATGATCGCGACAGCGGCGATGGCGGCGAACAGCAGCAGCCTGCCGACGGTGGAAGAGAGGAACTTGCGCATAATCCCGAAGGCATAACCGGCGGCGCCGGCTTTCCTATCGACAGGCTGTTATATTTTGTCAGGCGGCTGGCCGCCTCACGCAGCGAAACGGGCCCCCGCGCTGGCGGGTGCCCGTTGCTTGCCGGTCGGCGGGCGGCCGCCGCGATCAGGCAAGATAGATGTTCTGGTTGTAGATGGTGACATCGGTGGTGGCGCAGGCGTTGAAGTTGCGGATGACCATGCGGCGGCCGCTGTTGAAGGTGACGCGCAGGTCGTAGCGGCAATTGCCGCTGCTGTATGACGGCTGGACCAGATCGAGGTGATAGCCGGTGCGCAGCACATATTGGCCGAGCAGGTCGCGGCCCCAGGATTCGGCGTATATGCCCGACATTTCGACGCGGGCAATGGTCTCGCCGCTTTCGTTGATGACGTTGACGCGGGGATCGGCGGCGAGAGCCGGGGTGGCGATGGCGGCGGCGATGACGGCGGCGGCGATGGGGAAGGTGCGGAACATGGGTCAGGTCCTTTTCGCTTCGGTATGGCGCGGCGCCCGATGCGCTTTGTCCATGAGCTGAAAATACGGGCGACCCGGCCCCGCCGACATCGACGCCTTGTCATTGATTGTTAGCGATTGTTATTTCTTGTGCGGCGCGGTGGCGGGCACCCGGGGCTTGCACCGGGGGCACGCGGCGCTACACCGGCGGAGACGGCTGCGGGCAACGCGGACAAGGGGGAGAGAGACTTGGGAACGGCGCAGCCACCGGCATCGACGGTGACAGATCCGAAGCGCGACCGGCTGGTCATCGTTGCCTCGTCACTGGGTACCGTCTTCGAATGGTATGACTTTTTCCTCTACGGCATCCTGGCGTCGCTGCTCGGCAAGCTGTTCTTCACCACCGGCAACCCGACCTCGGAGCTGCTGTTCTCGCTGTTCGCCTT
>JAIXZK010000066.1 GCA_027489695.1 Sphingomonadales bacterium | reverse complement strand
GCGAGCGCTCTGCCGGGCTTCCTGACCGCGCCCTGCGGGTGGGCTGGAGAGGCGAAATGGCGTCGTTGCGTGGCCTCGCCGGGGGGCGAAGCCCCGCCTGCGGCCCCGCGCCTAGCCATTTCGCCTCTCCAGCCCATCATGACCCCTGAAATTTATGGGTCCGGACCCTGGGGCCTCAGGCCCCAGCCGCCGGAGGCACACTTTTTGCCCGCCGCAGGCACCCCATCCACCCCGCGACACGCGCGCCGTTCCGCCGGACGCGCGCGCCTGCTAACAGGCGATCATGCTCGCACGCCGCTTTCTCTGGGTCATCGCGATCCTTGTCTTCCTCGTCATCGCCGCGGCGGTGACTTATGCGATCGCCGGCAACCGGTTGATCGCCATGGCGCTGGTGCCGAATGTGGCGTTCGAGGCGCCGGCGGGGACGCCCGATTACGGCAAGCCGGCCGCCTGGCTGGCGCGGCCGGGCCTGGCGTCGGAAGCGGCGCGCTGGACGCCGGCGGGCTATCAGGCGGCGCCGCGCCCGGGTGTTGCGGTGTTCTACCTGGTGCCGACCAGCATTTTCGATCGCAATCGCTGGAATTCGGCGATCGGCGACGTTGAAACCAACCGCCGCATGCAGGCCTTCCTGCGCATCCAGGCGACCGCCTTCAACGGCGTCGGCGAGATCTGGGCGCCCGATTATCGCCAGGCGAGTTTCGGTGCCTTTCTGACCGACAAGCCCGAGGCGGCGCGCGCCCTCGATGCGGCCTATGGCGATGTGCTCGCCGCCTTCGACGCCTTTGTCGCGGCCCAGCCGGCCGGGCGGCCGATCCTGCTCGCCGGCCACAGCCAGGGGGCGCTGCACCTGTTGCGGCTGCTGAAGGAACGCGTCGCCGGGCAGCCGCTGGCGAAGCGCATTGTCGCCGTCTACGCCATTGGCTGGCCGATTTCGGTAAGCGCCGACTTGCCGGCGATGGGCCTGCCGGCCTGCGCCACTGCCGGCCAGACCGGTTGCGTGCTGAGCTGGCAGAGCTTCGCCCGGCCGGCGAATTACGAGCTGGTGCAGGAAGCCTTTGATCGCGACGCCGGCCTTACCGGCGCGGCGCGGCGCGGCACGAAGATATTGTGCGTCAATCCGCTCTCGGGCGGCAGCGGCGGCGCGGCGGTGCCAGCGCGCGGCAATCTCGGCAGCCTGGTGCCCAACGACGATTTCACCGGCGGCGAGCTGATCGCCAAGGGCATTGGCGCGCAATGCCTGGCCTCGGGCATTCTCGACATCGGCGAACCGCCCGGCGCCTACAAGGCCTGGGTGCTGCCCGGCAACAACTTCCATGTCTATGATTATGCGCTGTTCTGGGCGAACGTCCGCGCCGATGCCGAAGGGCGTGTCGCCGGCTTCGGCGCCCCGGCGGCGCCGGCGAAATCGGTCTCGCCATGATCACCGCGGCGCCGGCCGAATTCGCCGCGGCACTGCCCGGCGGCGGCCGGCTGGCCGGGCTCGATGCCGGCACCAAGACCATCGGCCTTGCCACCTGCGATTCGAGCTGGAGCTTCGCCTCGGCACATTCGACGATCGCGCGCGGCAAATTCTCGGCCGATCTCGCGCAGTTGAAGGCCTTTGTCGCGAAGGAGCGCATCGCCGGGCTGGTGCTCGGCCTGCCGCTCAACATGGACGGGACGGATTCGTCGCGGACCCAATCGGTGCGGCAATTGGCGCGCAACCTGGCGCCGCTCGGCCTGCCATTGCTGCTGTGGGACGAGCGCTGGAGCACCCAGGCGGTCGAACGCGCCATGATCGCCGAGGATCTGTCGCGCCGAACCCGCGCCGAACGGGTGGACCGGCTGGCCGCGGCCTATATCCTGCAGGGCGCCATCGATGCGCTGGCGCATGTAACGGTCCCGGCCGATGAAGCCGATGTAACGCCGCACGACGGTTGAACGAAATGCCCTGGGGAAAGGAAAAACCGATGACCGACACCAAGCTCAGCCCGCAGGCCCATGCCATCCTGCGCGAGCACGCCACCGAACGGCCGTTCAGCTCGCCGCTCAATGACGAGAAGCGCGCCGGCGAATTCCGCTGCGCCGGCTGCGGCACCACCGTCTATCGTTCCGACACAAAGTATAATTCCGGCTCCGGCTGGCCGAGCTTCTGGGCCGCCGAGGACGGCGCCGTCGCCACCACCACCGACCGCAGCCATGGCATGGTGCGCACCGAAGTCCATTGCGCCACCTGCGAAGGCCATCTCGGCCATATCTTCCCCGATGGCCCGCGCCCGACCGGCCTCAGGCACTGCATCAACGGCGCGGCGCTGGAATTCGTGGCGAAGGATTGAAGCTGGCAGGGGAGTGGGCCGCCGGCGGCCCCCTTTCCTGGGGCCTTGGCAGGCGGCCGCATCGCGTGTCACTCTGCCGGCATGATGTTCCTGCTCGCCGCCCTGCTGGCCACCCCCGCCACTGCCCCGCCGCCACAGCAGCCCGCCGAAATCGTCGCGGCGGCGCCGGCGTCGGCATGGCGTGCTGTCGATCCGGCCAATCTCGTGCTGTTCGAAACCACGGCCGGCACCATGGCGGTCGAGCTCGCGCCCGACTTTGCGCCGGCGCATGTCGCGGCGATCAAGGCGCTTGTCCTTGCCGGGCGGTTCGATGGCGGCGCCATCACCCGGGTGCAGGAAAATTACGTCGTCCAATGGGCGGCGCGGCCGGAGGGCGATGCGCCCAGCGTCGGCCAGCCGCCCGATGTGCGACCGCAGCGGGTGCGGCCGCGGCCGCTGCCGGCGGAGTTCGATCGCGCCGCGGCGGGGCTGGCGATCACGCCGCTCGGCTATCGCGATGCCTATGCCGAAGCCGGCTTCTGGAACGGCTGGCCGGTGGCGCGCGACCGCCGCGAGGGCCGGGCCTGGCTGCCGCACTGCCATGCCATGGTCGGCGTCGGCCATGACATGCCGCCGGACAATGGCGATGGTTCGGAGCTTTACGCCGTCAACGGCCATGCGCCGCGACATCTCGATCGCAACATCGCCGTTGTCGGCCGCGTGCTGGCCGGGATCGAGGCGCACAATGCGCTGAAGCGCGGCACCGAGGCGCTGGGTTTCTACAAGACGCCCGAGGAGCAGACCCGGCTGGTGCGCGCCCGCCTCGCCAGCGCCGTGCCGGGGGCGCCGCGTTACCAGGTGATGGACACGGCCTCGCCGGCGTTCGCCGCCTATATCCGCGCGCGCGCCAACCGGACGGGCTTCTTCATCCGCCCGGCGAAGGCGGTCGATCTGTGCAATGTGCCGGTGCCGGTGCGGGTGGCGCCGTGATCCCGATCATCAAGCTGCTGCGCGCTGGCGAATGGGCGGCGTTCCAGGCGAGTGGCGTGTTCGCCGGCTCGCCCGACGATCTGCGCGACGGCTATATCCATATCTCGCCGCCGGAGCAGGTCGCGACGACGGCGGCGAAATGGTTCGCCGGGGAGATCGGGCTGGTGGCGCTGACGCTCGATGCCGAGGCGCTGGGTGAGGCGCTGCGCTGGGAACCGGCGCGCGGCGGGGTGCTGTTCCCGCATTTGTATCGGCCGCTGCGCATCGAGGAAGTGGTTAGCGTGGTGGAGGTGTAAGTACTCCCCCCCGCAAGGGGAGGGAGGGGTTTACGCCTGCGCCGCTTTTGCCCGCGCAAAGCCCTCCCGCGTCTGGCAGCGCTCCCAAAAGGCCCGGCAGTTCGGCCCGACTTCCGCCAGATGCCCCAGCGTCTCGGCGAACAGGAACGCATAGGCCACCGAGATATCGGCGACGGTGAAGCGCCCGGCGCACAGCCAGTCGCGGCCATCGGCCAGCGCCGCCTCGGCCAGCGCGGTGCGGGCGAGGAACCAGCGCTTGTAGTAGGCCGCCACCTGCGGCTGGCGCTTTTCCGGCGCTTCGAGGACGTTGTAGCGGAACACCAGTGTCTGCGGGAAGGTCAGCGTCGCCTCGCCATGGTGCAGCCAGTTGAGCCAGGCGCCGTAATCCGCTTCCGAAGGCGCCACTGCCAGGCCTGAATCGCCGCCATGGCGCACCGCCAGATATTCGCAGATCGCGGCGGATTCGGTCATCCGCGTTTCGCCGTCCTCCAGGAAAGGGATGGTGCCCAGCGGGTTGACCGCCAGATAATCCGGCTGCCGCCAGCGCGGCGGGAAGGGCAGGTTGACCAGTTCATGGGGGATCCCCAATTCCTCCAGCGTCCACAGGGCGCGGAAACTGCGGGCATCGCGGCAGTGCCAAAGCTTCATCATCTTGCGCCCCTCATGTTCATTCCGGCTTCACGACGAGGTGGGTTATGGAGGCAAGGCGAGACGAAGGCGCCCGGCGATATGGGCAGTCGACAGGCAAGGATCCACGCATGTTGAACCGGCTGAAACTCTGGGGTGGCATCGGCATCGGCGCCATCGCCGGCGCGGCGCTCGCCATCGGCATCGGCGGCGAACAGCCGGGATCCGTCGCGGCGCAGATTCCGCCCGTTGATACCACGCCGATGGCGCGCGTGGTGCCGGGCGCCGCCGGCCAGGTTGCCTTCTCCTTCGCGCCGATCGTCAAGGCGGCGGCGCCGGCGGTCGTCAATGTCTACACCGCCCGCGTCGAGCGGCGAGCGGCGATGAACCCGTTCTTCCAGCAGTTCTTTGGTGGCGGCCCGGTGCAGCCGCGGGTGCAGCAATCGCTCGGTTCCGGCGTCATCGTCGGCGCCGATGGCCTGATCGTCACCAACAACCATGTGGTGAACGGCGCCGACCAGATCCTTGTCGCCCTGTCCGATCGCCGCGAATTTCCGGCGAAGCTGGTGTTCGCCGATGCGCGGCTCGATCTGGCGCTGCTCCGCGTCGACACCAAGGGCGCACGGCTGCCGGTGATCCGCATGGGCGACAGCGATCGTGCCGAAGTTGGCGATGTCGCCGTCGCCATCGGCAATCCGTTCGGCGTCGGCCAGACGGTGACGACGGGCATCGTTTCCGCCATTGCCCGCACCGGTATCGGCGTTTCCGACTGGCAGTTCTTCATCCAAACGGATGCCGCCATCAACCCCGGCAATTCGGGCGGCGCGCTCTTGGATGCGCAGGGCCGCCTGCTCGGCATCAACACCGCCATCTTCTCGCGCGACGGCGGTTCGAACGGCATCGGCTTTGCCATCCCCACCAAGATGGTGCGGGTGTTCCTGAACGCCGCCGACAAGGGCAAGCTGGTGTCGGGCTGGATCGGCGTCGAAGGCGAACCGCTCACCGCCGAAAGCGCCGCGCAGCTCGGCCTTGATCGCCCGGGTGGCCTGTTGGTGACTGGCGTCACCCCGGGCAGCCCCGGCGCCGCCGCCGGCATCCGACCCGGCGATGTGCTGCGCACGATCGACGGCAAGGAAGTGGCCGATGGCGGCCAGCTGCGCTATTCGCTCGCCACCGAAGGCGTCGGCCAGGCGCTCGACGTCGTGCTGTTCCGCGGCGGCCGCGAACAGCGCGTTGCCGTCACCCTGGCGGCGCCGCCGGAGAACCCGCCGCGCGCCCTCACGCCGATCACCGGGCGCTCGATCCTGGCCGGCGTCACGGTCGCCAACCTCTCCCCGGCCTATGCCCAGGAACTCGGCGCCGGCCTGCCCGAAGCGGGCGTGGTGGTGGTGCAGATCGCCGGCGGCGCCCCGGCGGCGCAACTCGGCTTCCTGAAACCCGGTGACCTCATCGAAGCCGTCGGCGGCCGACCGGTGAAAACCGCCGGCGAAGCCGCGGCGCTGGCCGCCCAGGGGGCCACCTCGGTGCGCTTCAACCGCGCCGGGCAACGGGCGGAATGCGGGCTGGCGGCGGCGGGGCAGTTCGTCTGCCGGACGTGACACAGCAAGAAATAGTGCCTCCGGCGGCTGGGGCCTCAGGCCCCAGACCCCATTTTGTTGATTTCGCGCGAGGCTTCGCCGGATAGCGCCAGAACCCAAGGAAATGGGGTCTGGGGCCCAGGGTCCGGACCCATAAATTTCAGGGGTCATGACGCGGTCAGGAAGCCCGGCAGGAGTGAGCGATTGCAGCCAGATAGCAGCGCTATCTGGCAAAGGAGCGAGCGCTCTGCCGGGCTTCCTGACCGCGCCCTGCGGGTGGGCTGGAGAGGCGAAATGGCGTCGTTGCGTGGCCTCGCCGGGGGGCGAAGCCCCGCCTGCGGCCCCGCGCCTAGCCAT
>JAIXZK010000346.1 GCA_027489695.1 Sphingomonadales bacterium | reverse complement strand
GATTCGAGGTCAGCCGCCAGCGCCCGGCTGGTGAACGGGCCCTTGAATGGCGTCGCCAGGTCGAGCACCGGATCGGCGACCGCCCGGCTGCCGGCAAGATCGAGCCAGTCCGGCCGCTCCACCCACACCGGCTCCGGATCGGCCACCGCCGCGGCGCGCTGGTTGGCCAGGGTCAGCACCCCGGCGCGGCGGGCGGTGATGATCAGGCCGGCGCGGGTCGTCGCCTCCAGCGCGGCCAGCCCTTCGGCATCGGCGAGCTCGGCCGACAGCAGCGCGAGATCGCCGACACCGACGATACGACCGCGACGCAGCGCGTCACTGGCGGCTTCGGCGAGAAAGGCGGGGGTGATGGTCAAGGGAAGTGTGCCTCCGGCGGCTGGGGCCGTGGGCCCCAGACCCCATTTTGATTGTTCGCGGCCCAATCACCGACTGGGGTCGCCGACGCACCGACCCACAAAACGGGGTCTGGGGCCCACGGCCCCAGCCGCCGGAGGCTCCTTTCCTTCATATTTCCAACGTCACGATCTGCGGCACATGGTCGGACGGCTTCCCCCAGTCGCGGGCGTCCTCGATCACTTCGAACCGCGTGGCGGTGCTGGCGACTTCCGGCGAGGCCCAGATATGGTCGAGCCGGCGGCCGCGGTCGGAGAGGCGCCAGTCGGCGGCGCGATAGCTCCACCAGGTGAACAGCCGTTCCGGCGGGGCGATGAAATGGCGGCCGAGGTCGACCCAGTCGTGGCTCTGCTGCAGGGCGGCGAGCGCGGCGACTTCGATTGGCGTGTGGCTGACGACGTCGAGCAGCGCCTTGTGGTTCCAGACATCGCATTCGAGCGGCGCCACGTTGAAATCGCCGACGATGACGGTGCCGTCGCGCAGGCCTTCGGACCAGGCGGTCATGCGGCCGAGAAAGGCGAGCTTCTGGGCGAATTTCGGATTGAGCTGGGTGTCGGGCACATCGCCGCCGGCCGGCACATAGACATTTTCGATCAGCAGGCCGGACGGCAGCCGGGCGCCGATGTGCCGCGCCTCGCCATTGTCCTGCCAGTCGTAGCGGCGTTCCTCGATCAGCGGCACGCGGCTGAGGGTGGCGACGCCATGGTGCATGCGCTGGCCGTTGAGCAGGCGGTAGCGATAGCCGAGCGCTTCGAAGGCGGCGTGCGGAAAGGCATCGTCGATGACCTTGGTTTCCTGCAGGCAGAGGATGTCGGGCGCATGGTCGCGCAGGAATCGCTCGACGATGTCGAGCCGGAAGCGGACGGAATTGATGTTCCAGGTGGCGATACGCAGGGTCATGCCGGGGCATTTAGGCAGGTTGCGGCACCGCGTCACCCTGATGTTGTACGCCAAGCCGTCTATTGCACGTTCATGTGCGACGTTGCAGATAGCGGCATCGTCAACCTGCCATCAACGAGGCCCCATCGATGCTCCTTCGTGCTTTCGCCGTTGCCGCTGTCGTCGCTGCCACCCCGGCGCTTGCCGCCGAACCGCCGCAGCTGGCCCAGTGCAAGGTCTGCCATAACTTCGCCAAGGGCCAGCCGAACAAGATCGGCCCGAACATCAATGGCGTCGTCGGCCGCAAGGCCGGCGCGGTTGCCGGCTTCAACTATTCGGCGGCGTTCAAGGCCAAGGCCGCTGGCGGCCTGGTGTGGAATGCGACGACGCTCGACGCGTGGCTGGCGGCGCCGGCCAAGTACATCCCGGGCACCAAGATGGCCTATGCCGGCCTCAAGGACCCGGCGCAGCGCAAGGCGGTGATCGCCTGGCTGACCACCAACAAGTAAGTCCGTCGGCGCGCGATGCCGCGCGCATGGCAATTGGCAGGGCCGGGGCAGCGATGCTCCGGCCCTTGTCTTTGGGCGCACGCGGCAGGGGCGGATGGGTGGTCGGACCGGCCAGACACAAATCGGCCCCCCGCTCCGGGGGCAGGGAGCGGGGGGCCTTTTTTGCGCTCGTCACGCAGCGGCTGACGTTCGTGCCTTGCCGGATAACAGGGGGCAAACTCCGGCTCGGCTTCAACCGCACGCCATATATGGGACTTGCCAGATTGACCCGGCATGAACGGAACGGCGAATTTTCGGCAGTGTTGTCGCGGTGCCGCGAATTCGGCTGGGCTTTTGCGGCGGCAGCGCCATGGTTGCCGGCATGACAACATCAAGCCCCGCCCCCATCCGGCCGCCGGCCCGCCTGTTGCCGGCGCTTGCCGCCGCCAATGCCATCATCGCGCTGGCCTTCGGCACTTTCGCCGCGCACGGCATCGAGGACCCGCTCGCCAAGGGCTGGATCATGACCGGCGTCACCTTCCAATTGCCGCATGTCGCCGCGGTTTTCGCGCTGCTGGCGTGGCGCGACACGCCGCTGGTGCGCAGCGGCGCCTGGGCGGTGAGCATCGGCAGCCTGATCTTTGCCGCCGATCTCGACGCGCTGGCGCTGGGGGCGCCGCGCGTCGTGGCCGCCTTTGCGCCGATCGGCGGCTCGCTGATGATGATCGGCTGGCTGTGGCTGGGCTTCGTCGCGCTGGTCGGCGACCGGCTGGAACGGCGGCCCTGAGGGCGGCCGCTCCAGCGGGCCCGCCTCAGTCGCGGAAGCTCGGATCGATCCGGTCGAGCTTCCTGAGCAGCGCCGGCCAGGCCAGGGCGTTCGCCACCATCGACAGGCCATGCTTGCCCTGGCCGGCGGCCTTTTCCGGCGTGCCCTGCGGCGGGTTGTAAAGGCCGCCCGGCCCGGCGCTGAGCGCCATCACCTGCGCCTCGCAGGCGCGTTCGAGGAAATAGAGGTTCAGGAAACATTCGGCGACGGTCTTGCCGATCGCCAGCGTGCCATGGTTCCTGAGGATCATCGCGCGCTTGGTCGGCCCCAGATCCTCGACCAGCCGCTCGCGCTCCTCGAGGTCGGTCGCGACGCCTTCATACTCGTGATAGCTGACTTCCTCGCGAATCAGCATGGCGGTCTGGGTCAGCGGCATCAGCCCTTCGGCCTGGGCGCTGACCGCCTGGCCGGCCTTGGTGTGGACGTGCATCACCGCATGGGCATCCTCGCGCGCCATGTGCAGCGCCGAATGGATGGTGAAGCCGGCGGGGTTGGTCACATAGGGCGTTTCCATCACCGGATTGCCATGGACGTCGATCTTGACCAGCGACGAGGCGGTGATCTCCTCGAACATCAGATTATAGGGGTTGATCAGGAAATGGTGTTCCGGCCCCGGGATGCGCGCCGAAAGATGGGTGAAGATGATGTCATCCCAGCCATAGAGCGCCACCAGCCGATAGGCGGCGGCGAGGTCGACGCGGATCGCCCATTCCTCGGCCGACACCTGGTCGCGCACGTCCGAAACCGCCTTCAATTGCGTTGCCATATGCCACTCCCCTGGCTGATTTGCGCTCAGTCTGGCCTAGTTTGCCGCGCACGGGAATAGGCGCCGCTGCGGCAGGCATCCGAACAATGGCGGATATCGTCCCAGTTGCGCGCCCATTTCTTTCGCCAGGCGAACGGCCGCCCGCAGGTGGCGCAGGGCTTCGACGGCAGATCGGCCTTCTTGCGCATCGGTGGCATGCGGGTTGCTCGGGCTCCGGCTCGGGTGCAGGGGGGATCGGGGTTCAACGAAGTGTCACACGCCTGTTCTAGGCGAAATCCATCCATTCATCACTAGCGGAGCCAGACCCATGCGTCTCGAGATCGATCGTCGCGCCTTCCTCGCCGCCGCCGGTGCCGGGCTGGTGCTGCCGGCGCGGCCGGCGCTGGCCAATCTGTGGCCAGCGACCGGCTTCACCCATAGCGTTGCCTCTGGCGATCCGCGCCAGGGGTCGGTGGTGCTGTGGACGCGCTATGTCAGCGCCGATGGCAAGAGCAACGAGCTCGAAGCCCAGATTTCCACCGATCCCGGCTTCGGCCGCATCGTCGCCAAGTCGACGGTGCTCGCCGATGCCGCCACCTGGGGCACGGCGCAGGTCCGCATGGCCGGCCTGCCGCCGGGCCAGTGGTTCTATTATCGCTTCGTCGCGCCGGACAAGAGCATCTCCCCCATCGGCCGCACCCGCACCCTGCCGGTCGGCCCCACCGCACGCGCCAACATCGCGGTGTTCAGCTGCGCCAACAAGCCGTTCGGCTGGTTCAATGCCTATGCCCATTGCGCGGCGCGGACCGACATCGATCTTGTCGTCCATGTCGGCGACTATCTCTATGAATATGCCCGCGGCACCTACCCCGAGCTCGCCCAGAGCCTCGCCGGCCGCGACATCGCCCCCGTCACCGAAATGCTGACGATGGACGATTATCGCCAGCGCTATGCCAGCTATCGCGTCGATCCCGGCCTGCAGGAACTGCACCGGCTGTTCCCGGTGATCGCCATCTGGGACGATCACGAATTCGCCAACGATACCTGGCGCGACGGCGCCCAGAACCACCAGGCCGAGGAAGGCAATTGGAGCGCCCGCAAGATCGCCGCGATCAAGGTGCACCGCGAATGGCTGCCGCACGAGATGCCGATCTACAACCGCGCCGATTTCGGCGATCTCGTCTCGATCATCACGCTCGATTCGCGCACCGATCGCGACCAGCAGCTGGAGCTGGGCCCGGCGATCATGGGCGGCGCCAATGCGCTCACCGATTTCCGCGACAAGCAGTGGAACGCGACGCACCGCTCGCTGCTCGGCGCCACCCAGGAAATCTGGTTCCGCGACACCATCAAGGCCTCGGTCGCCGAAGGCCAGAAGTGGCAGTTCGTCGCGCAGCAGGTGGTGATGGGCAATACGCTGGTGCCGAAGCAGGCGCTGGGCTGGCTGGGCGGCACGCCGACGCCGCGGATGCAGGCCTATGTCCAGGGCGGCATCCTGGCCAGCGCCGCCGGCATCGCCAGCAACATGGACAGCTGGGGCGGCTACCCCCAGGCGCGCAGCCGCTTCCTGAAGGCAGCGCAGGCCGCCGGCGCCGATCTCGTCGTCGCCTCGGGCGACAGCCACAATGCCTGGGCCTACAACCTCAGCGAGGGCGGCCAGCCCGCCGGGGTCGAATTCGCCGGCCATTCGGTGACTTCGCCGGGCTATGAAAGCGCGCTGACCGCCAACCCCGACGACATCCGCGCCGGGCTGGTGGCGGCCAATCCGGAGATGGTCTGGTGCGACACCAGCCGCCGCGGTTACCTGACGATCGCTTTCACCCCCGAGGCAACCCGCGCCGACTGGGTGTTCCTGCAGACCATCCGCGAGCGCAGCACGGCGACCGGCCCGGGCCAGGGCGCGGTCGTCAAGCGCGGCGAGCGGCGGATGACGCTGGCCTGAGGACCGGCCGCGGCACGGACCCCCTCCCTCCCCGTTGACGCTTCGCGTCGCCTAACGGCTGCGGGGAGGGAGTAGACATTGCCACCCACCCGCCGCCCGTCCTAGCCTCGCGCATGGACCTGCCGCCCCCGCCCTGCGACGCCGTCTGGCACGACACCGCCCGGGCGCGCGACGTGCCGGTGCGCATCCGCCTGCCCGCCGGCACGGCGAAAGCGCCGGTAGTGCTGTTCAGCCATGGCCTTGGCGGCAGCATCGCCGGCGGCACGACCTGGGGCCGCGCCTGGGCCGCCGCCGGCATCGCCGTCATCCATGTCCAGCACCCCGGCAGCGACACCCCGGTCTATGCCGGCACGGGAACACCGGCCGAACGCGCCGCGCGGGTGCGTGATGGCGCCAGCGGGCGGCAGCTGCTCGCGCGCATCGCCGATGTCGGCTTCGTCGTCGACGAAGCCGGCCGCCGGCCGCACGAGGCACGCTGCGACCTCGCCCGGCTCGACCTCACGCGCCTCGGCATCGCCGGCCACTCGATGGGCGCCTGGACGGCCAGCGCCATCGCCGGCCAGCGTTTCCCCGGCGCTGCAAGTGCTGCCGGCGTTGCCGGCGGGGCCAGCTTCGGCGACGCGCGCTTCCGCGCCGCCATCGCCTTCAGCCCCTCCGCCCAGCCCGGTGTCGACCCCGCCCTCTCCTTCGGCGCCATCACCATCCCCTTCCTCGCCATCACCGGCAGCGAGGACGGCGCGCCGGCGACAGCGCCACCCGAACAGCGCGCCGCGGCACTCGCCGCCCGCCGCGCGCCCTGGGACGCGATGCCGGCCGGCGGGAAATATCTGCTGATCTTCGCCGGTGCCGACCACATGGTGTTCAGCGGCAATTCCGCCAGGCCGCCGCGCCCCGCCGACGCCCATGTCACCACCGTCACCGCACTCGCCACGACGCGCTTCTGGCAGGCGCAGCTGCTCGGCGACACGGCCGCGGCGCGCTGGCTGGCGGCGCCGGCGGGGCTGCGGGGGTCGCTGGTGGATGGCGACAGTTTCCAGGAGAAGTAGGGAAGGTGGCCTCCGGCGCCCTTCGACTACGCTCAGGATGACGGCCTTAGGCCCCAGACCCCATTTCGATTTTTTTAATTATAACAGGCGGTTCAAGAAGATCGGAGACCAACAAAATGGGGTCTGGGGCCTAAGGCCCCAGCCGCCGGAGGCCCCCTTCTCTAAATCAGATCGCCACCAGCTTGCCCGTCGCCACCACCGGCCCGGTCGGCAGGCCGGTCGGCGAGCCGCCCTGCGGTTCGATCGAGATCGCCAGCGTCGCGCCGGGTTTCAGGCCCTGCAGCCGTTCGGCCGGGATGGCATGGGCATTGGCGCCGTCGATATCGATCAGGCCGAGCGACTTCGGCGGCTGGCCATCGACGATCACCCAGAGTTCCGGGCTGCGACCGCGGTGATCGGCGGCGGTGGCCGGGGCGAGCGCCACCGAGCCGCGCAGCGGATCATAGGTCGCCGAAAGCAGCGGCGTGCCGTCGCTGGCGGCGAGGCTGGCGACCAGCAGCTGCGGCGGGGCGGCGGCGGGCGCGACGGGGCCGCGCGGCGCGACGCCGGCAATCGCCACGACGGCGGCGATGCTGCCGGCGAGTGCCAGGCCGCGCCAAACGGCGAGGCTCTGCCAGAAACCGCCGGGCGATGGCGCGGGGGCAGCGGCGCGCACCGGCGCCGGCGGTGCCGTTTCGGCGGCGATCCGTTCCCACAGATCGGCGGGCGGCGCGACCGGTGCGGTCGCTTCGTCGAGTGGCGCCAGCGAGGCCTGCCAGGCTTCGACAAGCGCGCGGAAGGCCGGATCGGAGCGCAGCCGGGTTTCGACATTGCGGCGCGACGGCCGATCGAGCGCGCCCAGCGCATAGTCCATCGCCAGCGCGTCGTCGGCGGTCATTTCCGGCATTTCGGGAGGTTCGCCGCTCATGCCGCCGCCTCCAGTTGCTGGCGCAGCTTGACCAGCCCGCGCCGCACCCAGCTTTTCAGCGTGCCGACGGGAACATTGTCGCGCTGGCTAAGCGCCTCATAGGTCAGGCCTTCGAAATAACAGGCGCGGATGGCGGCGGCGTGCGCCGGTTCCAGCGTGGCGAGCACGGCGTTGACGCGCGCCGCCTCGCCCGCAGCGACGAGCACCGCCTCGGCGCTCGGGCTGTCGTCAGCGAGGTCATAGGCGGCTTCGACCGGCGACGTCGGGCGCACGGCACGGGCGCGCAGCCGATCGATGGCGCGGTTGCGCGCGATCGTCGCCCCCCAGGTGATCGGGGAGGCGCGCGCCGGATCGAACTCCGCCGCCTTTCGCCAGATCGTCACGTAAACTTCCTGCAAAACATCCTCGGCCTCGCCGCGTTCGACCAAGATACGCAGGATGATGCCGAACAGTTTAGCGCTCGTCCGATCATAGAAATCGCGAAACGCCGCCTGGTCGCCGGCGGCGGCCCGCGCCAGCAGCGCCGCAAGCGTCGAGGCCGGGGCCGCGCCGGCGGTCATGCCCGTCTCACCGCCATGGCGATCGGGCCTTCGGCGCGCCCTGCAACAAACTGGTCCACAAAGGGATTCCCCGACCGATCGATAGCAGCGACCGGACCCTGCCAGATGATTTCCCCCTGGTAAAGCATCGCCACCCGGTCGGCGATCTTGCGGGCGCTGGTCATGTCATGGGTGATGGTGATGGCGGTGATTTCATCTTCGGAAACCAGCCGGCGGATCAGCGAGTTGATGATATCCGCCATGATCGGATCGAGCCCGGTGGTCGGTTCGTCGAAAAACAATATGGCCGGGCGCACCGCGATGGCGCGGGCCAGCGCAACACGCTTCTGCATGCCGCCCGAAAGCTCGGCCGGGCGCAGATCGGCGACTTCGGCGCCGAGCCCGACGCGCGCCAGATTGTCGATGGCGGCAGCGCGGCGATCGGCGCTGCGGCCGGGCACGGCAAAGGCGACATTGGCCCAGACCGGCAGGGAATCGAACAGCGCGCCGCCCTGGAACAACATGCCGAACCGCGCCTGGTGCCGCGCCAGCGCGCCGCCGCGCAAGCCCCGCACCGAGGCGCCATCGATCAGGATATCGCCGCCATCGATGCGCAACAGGCCGAGGATCGACTTCAGCATCACCGACTTGCCGGTACCCGACCCGCCGATGATGACCAGCGATTCGCCCGCCGCCACCTCGAGCGAGACATCGCGCAGCACTGTCCGCGCACCGAAGCGCTTGGCGACGCCGGCAAGGCTGATGCGCGGGTTCATGATCCGAACACCACCACGGTGATGACGAGGTTCGACAACAGGATGAGGATGAAGGCGGAAACGACGGCGTTGGTCGTCGCGCGGCCGACACCGGCGGCGCCACCCTGGCTGTAATAGCCGTGGAAACAGCCCATCAGCGCGATGATGAAGCCGAACACCGCCGCCTTGACCAGCGACGAGACGATATCGTCGGCCTTCAGATAGCGCACGGTTGTCGCCAGATAGGCGCTGGAATTGAAGCCGAGGCGGAAGGTCGCCAGCAGCCAGCCGCCCATGACGCCCAGGGCATTGGAGACCAGCACCAGCAGCGGCAGGGTGAGCACGGCGGCGAGCAGCCGCGGCGCGACGAGGTAGCGGAAGGGATCGGTGCGCAGCGTCGCCAGCGCGTCGATCTGTTCGGTGACGCGCATCGTGCCGATCTCCGCGGCCATGGCGGAAGCGACGCGGCCGGCGACCATCAGCCCGCCCAGCACCGGGCCAAGTTCGCGGACGATGCCGATGACGGTGACCGCCGGCACGGTGGAGGCAGCGTTGAAGCGGCTGCCGCCGATGAAGATCTGCTGCGCCAGCGCCGAGCCGGTGAACAGCGCCGTCAACCCGACGACTGGCAGCGAGAACCAGCCGATGACCAGCATCTGTTCGGCGAGGCGGAGCGGGTAGAAGGGCGGGGTCACCATGCGGCGCAGCGCCACCACCGCGAAGCCGGCGAGCCGCCCGATGCTGCCGAAAACGCCGAGCACCACCGCGCCGATGGCGATCAGCGCGTGCGCGACGGCTTCGACGATGGCCGTCACCGAAGGATCCGCTCGAAACGCCGGCCAAGGCCGGTGAGCAGTTCATATTCGGAGCGGCCGGCGGCAGCGGCGGCGGCCGCAAGCTCGAAATCGACCGCCAGCGCGTCGCCTTCGCGCAGCGGCGGCGCGTCGGTGACATCGAAAGCGGTCAGGTCCATCGAGATGCGCCCGGCGACCGGGCAGTGCACGCCGCCGGCGATGGCGGCGCCGCTGTTCGACAGGCTGCGCGCATAGCCATCGGCATAGCCGAGATCGACGATGGCGAGCCGGGTCGGCCGCGCGGCGGTGAAGGTCGCGCCATAGCCGACACTGTCTCCCGGCGCGACATCGCGGAGCTGCAGGATGCGCGCGGCCATGCCGGCCACCGGCGCGGCGCGCTCGCCGCCCGGCAGATGGCCGCCGCCGTAAAGGCCGATGCCGATCCGCACCATGTCGAAATGATAATCCGGTCCGAGGCCGGTGCCGGCGGAATTGGCCAGCGCCCGGCGCTGCGCCGGCACCCGCGCGGCGACAGCGCGGAAGGCCGCCAGCTGCCGGGCATTGGCCTCGCCGGGGCCGTCTTCGGCGCAAGCGAGGTGGCTGTGCAGCGTGTCGATCGCCAGCCCATCGAGCAGGCCGGACAGCGCCTCGGCAGGGCCGAGGCCGAGGCGGTTCATGCCGGTGTCGATCATCACGTCGCACGGCCGGCCGGTCTGCGCCCAGGCCCGGACCTGCGCCGGCGTTACCAGCACCGGCCGCGCCTCGAGCGCCAGCGCGGCGGCCATGTCGGCGGCGGCGACGCCGTGCAGCACCGCCAGCCTTGTGCCCGGCGGCAACGCGCCCAGCGCCGCGACTTCCGCCCAATGCGCGACGAAGAATTCGCTGCAGCCGGCCGCCGCCAGCGTGTCGAGCGTCATCCGCGCGCCAAGGCCATAGCCATCGGCCTTGATCGCCGCGGCGCAGACCGACTGCGGCGCCGCCGCGGCGAAAGCCCGCCAATTGGCGGCGATGGCGGCGCGATCGATGGTCAACCAGGCGTGGGGGGCGGGCAACATCGCCGCCGGGCTTAGCGGCAGCCGGCGGCGAGGGAAAGCGCCGGCCCGGTGCATGTTCGTGGCCACGCATTCATGGCCACGCAAGCCGCCGGCTGCTAGAAGCGCGGCATGAAGACCTTCGTCCCCCTGACTGCCGTGATGTCTGCCCTGCTCCTCGCCGGCCTCGCCATGCCCGCCTTTGCCCAGGCCCAGCGCCCGGACACGGAGTTCTGCGCCAAGATGCGCCAGAAGGACCCGGGCGGCATCTGCACGCCCAAGGGCGAATATGTCACCGCCGAGACGGTCTATCTGCCCGACGGCAAGATCATCAAGCGTTCGACCGGCGAGTAAGGATCAGTTGCAATCGGTGCCGGCGCCGACTTGCTGCAAAAGACCCCTTAGTCGAACAAGGAACTGACCGAGCTTTCCTCGCTGGTGCGCCGCATCGCCTCGGCGAGCAGCGGCGCCACGGTGATGCGGCGGATGCGCTGGGCCTGGCGCACCGCCGCCACCGCCAGGATCGAATCGGTGATGACCAGCTCGGTCAACGCCGAACCATCGACGCGGGCGACGGCGCCGCCGGACAGCACGCCGTGCGTCACATAGGCGGTGGCGCCCTTGGCACCGGCTTCGAGCAGCGCGGCCGCGGCGTTGCACAAAGTGCCCGCCGAATCGACGATATCGTCAACCAGCACGCACATGCGGCCGTGGACATCGCCAATGATGTTCATCACCTCCGATTCGCCGGCGCGCTCGCGACGCTTGTCGACGATGGCCAGCGGCGCATTGCCCAGCCGCCGGGCCAGCGCCCGCGCCCTCACGACGCCGCCGACATCGGGCGACACCACGACCAGATCCTCCTTCGACCAGCGCGCCTCGATATCGGCGGCGATCACCGGCCCGGCGAACAGATTGTCGGTCGGGATATCGAAGAAGCCCTGGATCTGGCCGGCGTGGAGATCGATCGACAGCACGCGATCGGCGCCGGCGACGGTGATCAGATTGGCGACCAGCTTGGCCGAGATCGGCGTGCGTGATCCGGATTTGCGGTCCTGCCGGGCATAGCCGAAATAGGGCACCACGGCGGTGATCCGCTTCGCCGAGGCGCGGCGCAGCGCATCGATGCAGATCAGCAATTCCATCAGATTGTCGTTGGCCGGCGCTGCCGTCGGCTGCACGACGAAGACATCCTCGCCGCGGACATTCTCGTGGATCTCGACGAAAATCTCCTCGTCGGCGAAGCGCCGCACCGATGCCGAGGTCAGCGGCATCTCAAGATAATCGGCGATCGCCTGGGCGAGTTCCGGATTGCCGTTGCCAGCCAGGATTTTCATGGAAAACTGCCCCCTGCCGCGCCACCCGGCGCAGCGCAGATAGCCGGGCTGTCATCGCGCCGCAACATGCTCCGCGGCCTTGCCGGCGAGGTATTGCCGCAATGCCACAAGCAGCGGCGCATCGGCCGGCGGCATCGGCAGCGCCGCCAGTTCGGCGAGCGTCACCCAGCGCAGGGCCTGGCCCTGGCGGCCGACCGGTTCGCCCTGCCAGCGCCGCACGATCCAGCACGGCATCAGCAGGTGGAAATCGCCATAGCCATGGCTGGCGAAGGCCAGTGGCTCGCAATCACCGGCGCTGACGGCGATGCCCAGTTCCTCGTCAAGCTCGCGGACCAGCGCCGCCTCCGGCGTTTCCCCCGGCTCGACCTTGCCGCCGGGGAATTCCCACAGCCCGGCCAGCGACTTGCCTTCGGGGCGCTGCGCCGCCAGCACCCGGCCGGCGCCATCGATCAGCATGGCGGCAGCAACGAGAACGAGCCGCGTCATCGCCAGACGATCAGCTTGACGCGATCACCGACGCGCAGCCTGGCGCCGGCGGGCAGGCCGTTCAACACCGTGAAGCGCGCGACGCGGTCGTCGCCATAGGCCATGCGCGCCGCCAGCGAGGCGATGCTGTCCCCGGCGGCGACCTTCACCACCGCGACGCGCCGGCTGCGCACCTGGCCGGCCTCGCCCGGCGCCAGCCGCCGCACCGATCCGATCAGCGGATCGAACACCCGCGCCTGGCCGGCCGGGGCGAGGCCGAGGACGTGGTAGAATTGCCCGGGGCCAAAGCGATAGACCGCCAGCACCGCATCGACCGGCCCTTGCCGGGTGTTGGCGCGCACCGTGCTGATGCCGGCTTCGATGCCGTTGATCCGCGTCGGCCGCAGCGGCGCCGGCTGGCCGCCGATGCCCTGCCAGACCCGCGCGCTGTAACCGGCGATGTCCCCGCCTTCCGCGCTGCCGCCGCCGAACTGGAACTGGCTGCCGTCGCGGCTGGCGCCGATCACCGCCTCGGGGCTGTTCTGCAGGCTGAAACCCGGCGGCGCCTCGAACGCCAGCCCCAGCTGCGGGTGGCGGAAGCGCCGGCCCTCGACAATGCCCTGCGCCGCGTCGTCATCATAGGCCATGCCGTCGATGGCATTGAGGAACGCCTCGCGGCCAGTGGCGCGCTGCGCCGCCGGGACGGCGGCGGCGAGCTTGCGGGCGCGGGCGACACGCTCGGCGGTGGCGGGGTGGGTGGATAGCCAGCTTGGCCCCTCGCCGCCCTGGCGCCCGGCGAGCCGCGCCGACAGGCTGGTCTGGGCGCCCAAGGAGCCGAGGATATCGGCGCTGGCGGCGGGGTCGTAACCGGCGCGGGCGAGGTAGCGGATGCCCAGGCTGTCGGCCTCGCGCTCCTGCTCGCGGCTGTAGCCGCGGGTGTAGAGCGTGGCGCCGGCATTGGCGAGATTGCCGACGATGTCCGAGCCGGTGATCGCCCCGGCCAGCCCGGCGAGCACGCCGGAGATCACCGTGCGCTGCTCGCGCTTGGCGGCATGGCGGGCGGCGACATGGCCGATCTCATGGCCGAGGACAAATGCCAGCTCGGCCTCGTCGTTCATCAGCGCGACGAGTTGCCGGGTGACGTACACATAGCCGCCGGGGATGGCGAAGGCATTGTCCAGATTGGCATTGAGCAGCGTGACGGTGTAATCCGCCGGCCGGCTGGCGAGGCCCGATTGCACCGCAATGCGCTGGCCGACGCGCCGCACATAATCGGCCTGGGGGCCGGCATAGGCGCCGCCGAACTGTTGCAGCAACTGCGGATGGGCGCGGGCGCCATAGTCGCGATCCGCCGCCGACAGACCGGGCACCTGCGCGGTGGCGGCGGTGGCGAGGAACGCCGTGGCGAGGATCAGCGAGCGCATGGCCATGGTTCTGAAGACTGTCCTTATTGGCTGCGGCTGAACCCGCTCATGCCGAGCGCAGTCGAGGCACGCCCGGACGCTCGGGACGTGCCTCGGCTGCGCTCGGCATGAGCGGGGTCATGCGGTCCCTCGAAATCACGACATACCCTAAGGTTGCATCCGGATGGAGGAAAGGGGATCGCTGGCGCACGAAAGCTACGGGGGTGTCGCGGTTCAACGAGGAAGGCCCGTGCCGGGTGATTCGCGGCGCCTGAAAGATTACCAGAAATTCGGAAGTTCACCGAAGTTCAGTCGTTCGCCCTCTTGATGACTCCTGATGGAACGAGAGTCGGCGCCTTTCCCGAGGCGTCGCGCGCAGGCAGTGTCTGGCGATGTCAAAGAGCGGAAGTCGAATTCCCAAGGATGACAGAAAGTGGCGCTGTAGGACAGCTTGCGGCGGCTGCATTGGAGTCCGCTTCTATCCCTGTTGTGCAATAGGCCCCTACAGCTCTCGATTGCGGTCGTCTCTCCTTGCTGGCATTTCGTCACCCATGGCGAGAAAAAAGCAGGAACGACGCAAGTTTCACGAGGAGCGTTGGCCGCTGCTCTGGAATCTGATGTGCTGCTATTTCAACGAGGATTTCGCCCAGCTCTATGGTTCGCTCGATGGCGCCATCACGGCTGCCGTGCGGGATGGCTCGCAGGATCATCGGCGCGCCCTTCTGAAAGAGTGGCGCGACTGGAATTTTCTGGAGGGTCCAGTCCGCGACATCCGCCCCAGCCTGCACGATGGCTTCGGCATCGCAGTCCGTTTCGAGGGACCGATGGAGGCGCGATATCTGATGAATCGCATCTACGATGGCCTGATGGAGACTGTCAGGGCAGAAACGCACCACAACGCTTCCTGACTCTTGCATTGACGGTGCGGCGCCTCCTCCCCCTGGAGGGGGGAGGCGAGAGACGCCCGCAGGGCGGCCCGGGAGGGGGTGGTCGCCCCGCGCCAAATCTTTGCAGGTGGAGACCACCCCCACCCGCCGCGCTGCGCGCGAGTCGCCTCCCCCCTCCAGGGGGAGGAGCGCTGCAGTACTGATTCGACCGAGAGCAGGGCCTGGATGTGAACCCGGCGCAAGCGCGACCAAAATGGGGTCTGGGGCCTGAGGCCCCAGCCGCCGGAGG